>NZ_JAQNCQ010000355.1:0-8935 GCF_028368005.1 Geitlerinema sp. CS-897
CTAAATAATTAAATTTATTCTACATTAATCGATCGCTCTATGTCAAGTTCTGCAAGCTTTACAGAATTTCGGCTTTGAATTTCAAATATCGAAATTGGGGTTAAATTAGTATTTTTTTGCATAACAAAATCGGAAGAGCCGGATTTGATACCTGAGTTCCTACGCCACTATCCCAAGATTCGGCTGAACCATCGCATCGTGAATCAAGCGGTGAATCCCTTACAGGACGGGTTTGATGTCTCCATCCGAATTGGGCGGTTAGAAGACTCGCTGCTCAGGATTCAACCGTTGGGCGAAGCCTCTCGTCAGTTGTTTGCTAGCCCTACATACTTAAAGCGCTGCAATGCGCCAAAGACTCCCGCTGAACTGGGTAATCACGACACCATTTTTATCGGCAACACCGATAATCCTACTTGGAAATTGCGCCATGCACGGACAGATGAGCAAACCATTGCGCTGAATCCGCGTTGCTGGGTCAACGATCCCACGATTGCTTTTGAGATGGTGTTGGCGGGAGCAGGCATCGGTCTATTGCCAGTCTTTTTTTGTCGCGAAGCTGTGCAGTCGGGAGTCTTACTGCCGCTATTGGAAGACTGGCAAGCAGCTCATCAAGTTCTCCTCAGTGCCATCTTTCCGACCACACGAAAGCGATCGCCTAAGGTCAAAGCGTTCCTCCAATTTCTACAAGACAACTTGCGTCTTTAGAGACTCCAGTTTTTGACACGTTTGAAATAAGGATGCAGTGCGGCTCTCGTGCGGGGTAGTGCTGTACTCTAATGATTCTGGTCAGTCACAATCCTTTCGTGGCCAGGATTCAAAAACCAAAGTAGCATTACTCCTCATTACTACCTCGTGCGGTTGGAGTTTTGTTGAGAGGGTGACAACATAGCTAGACCCCCTGCCTCACAAGGGATAGAGCTTCTAGCCCTCGTTGAAAATGGAGAGATTTGTGAGGCTTCAACGCCATGAGCGCCAACATCCAATCTCTCCAGAGCAGCAGGGATTGACTCCAAGGGTAGTGCTGTACTCTAATGATTCTGGTCAGTCACAATCCTTTCGTGGCCAGGATTCAAAAACCAAAGTAGCATTACTCCTCATTACTACCTCGGTAGCATTTTTTTGTTGGGGTGGCCGCAAACGCCACCCTCTTTTTTGGGACTCCTCTATTCTCTCAAACAATTGTCCCGTCTGACTTCCGTTTACCTTGTCACCCTCTCATGTAGTATGTATTTTTACTTACGATCTTGATAAAGCTTTCTGCATAAAGTTTTGACAGATCAGACGAACATACTACATTTTGAGTATATTTACAGGGGAAACTTCAGTCCTGAGTTTGAATCGTAAACGTTCAAAAACCCGGTTTTTCCCAGAAACCCGGTTTTGCGATCGCCCTCACAAACACTCAATCCGCCGCTGCTTCCGAACCGACGATTTCCTTCAGCGACGACAGCATTTCCGACTCCGAAAACGGTTTAGTCAGATACGCCGTCGCGCCGAGTTCGCTGGCGATTTGGCGGTATTTCGGACTGCTGTGAGACGTGAGCATGACGATGGGAACCTTGGATAAGTTACTATCTTGACGACAGTAACTGAGGAACTCAAACCCGTTCATCCGAGGCATTTCTACATCGCACACCACCAAACGCACGTCGGGATGTTGTTGTAATTGCTCGATCGCCTCTTGTCCGTCGCGAGCTTGTATTACCTGATACCCGGCTTTGACGAGGGTAGAGGTGAGAGTGTGGCGTAGGTTAATCGAATCGTCCACAATGAGGAGGGTCGTCGGTGGCGTCGCGGGAACCTCAGAAACAGCGGAGGCTTGCGGTAAGCTGTTGGTAGGTTGCGCGGGAAGAGGACGCTCAGAACTCCCGCCAAAGGACATCCCAGACGACGATCGCTCGGCGAAAGAGGTTCGCTCTGGGGTTGCAAACGCACCACCGTCGACCACCAACGCCAAACGACTGTCGCTGAGAATGCTACACCCGTAAACGTAAGGTGGCGGCGCGATCGCTCGTCCGAGGGGACGAATCACTAACTCTTGTTCTCCCAGAATGCGATCGACCTCCAATCCGAGCTGCTTTCCCCCTTGACGCAACAGCAAAATCGGGGCGCTAATATCCCGAGAAATGGACAGTTTCGTTTGACGCGGTTCCTCAGTCGGTTTCGCCAACGACGAGCTATAGTGCATTAAGTCCGCCAGTTGGCGCACCGATACCATGCTGCTGGTTTCCCCTTCCCCTTCTAGATGCAATACCTTATGATTTTCAAAATGTTTGAGGCGATCGGGTGGGGGCATGACGATTTTTTCAACCGAATCCAATAACAACGCATAAGCCGATCCTCCCGCTTGCACCACCAACAACTTCGCGATCGTCAGCGACAGAGGAATTTGCAACGCGAACACCGTCCCCCGTCCGGGTTCCGACTCCACGGCGATTTTCCCTTTCAGACTCTGAATTTGCGATCGCACCACGTCCAATCCGACGCCACGTCCCGAAATTTCGCTGACGCGATCGGCGGTGGAAAATCCCGGCTCGAACAACACCTCTAAGCGATCGGTCGAGACGATGCGGTTGGCTTCCGCCTCGCTTAAAAACTTACCTTCGACGGCTTTGCGGCGAATCCAGTCCAGATTCAACCCCCGTCCGTCGTCCCGTACCTCGATGGTGGTTTGCACCCCTTGGTTATAGGCGCGAATTTCGATCGTTCCGACTTCCGGTTTCCCGAGTTTGAGGCGTTCTTCGGGAGATTCGATCCCGTGGTCGAAAGCGTTGCGAACCAAGTGTAACAGGGGGTCGTAGAGCTTCTGAGCGATACTCTGTTCGACGAGTAAATCTGTTCCGCTGAGTTTGAGTTCGACCCGCTTGTTTTGCATTCTCGAAAGCTGCTGCACCATCAAGGGGAACCGTTGTAGGATTTCCCCGAGGGGCAACATTCGCACGTCTACTAAATCGTCTTGCATGACGGAGAGAAGTTGCTGTTGTTTTTCCATCAATTGAGCTAACTCGCGAGTGTGGCTGCGAACGTCCTCGGTCAGCGTGTCGAGGATGCGAGCTTCACCGACGGCTGTTTTTAACAGTAGATGCAAGTCGGCGAAACTGTCGAATTCCAGTTCGCGATCGCCGACGAAAGGAGACGACAGAGGGAGAGCCAAAGAAGAACGACTCTGAAAGTTATCGGCGGCGTGACCGAGGGTCGAAACCATGCGCTCGGACCATTCGAGCAGTTGATTCATGGTTTTTTGGTGTTGTTGCAGGTACGATCGCATTTCGCCGGTTCGCTGTTGCAGATGTTCTTCCTCGAGAGCCTGACGGTTGCGATCGACCAATAACTCCCCGAGACGGTGGTTGAGTCGTTCTAAGCCTTTAATATCGACGCTGACGAGTTGTCGGGTTTCGGCTTTGGGACGTTTGGGTGCAGCCTCTTCCTCTGGCGAGGGTGGGGGGTCTTCATCGAAAAATTCCCCTTCACTGACTTGTTCTTGCAACGATTCCACGGGAGGCTCGGGGTTCGGGGCGATTCCTTTTTCCTCGTTCGTCTCAGCTAGGGAGGGTTCCCCTGTCTCCTCCTTGTCCCCCTTGTCCCCCTTGTCCCCCTTGTCTTCCATCTCTTCCATCTCTTCCATCTCTTCCTCGTCCGAACCCCAAACCTGTTCGAGTAAATCCTCGTCGGGATCGCGATCGAGTGGGACGTCCAATTTCGCCAAATGGGGAGATTCGAGCCAGTTGCGCTCGGAACGGCGGACGGCGGGAAGTTGGTTATACTGCTGGCCGATGTGGTTGGAAATGCGGCGTAAGGCTTTGACTAACAGAACGTCATCGTAGGTTTTGGGTTTTTGGGTGTCGCTGGCGTACTGAAATTTCGCCACGGCGACGATGACGGAGAACAGCGTCCACTGACGATACAGACAGAGACTCTCGCTGTCGCTGTCTTCTGCAATAAATTCGAGAAAGCGATCGCTCTGTTTTTTGATACTCGAGGCGGTACGAACCACCATGGCTTTGTGGTTGGCGCGTTTCGCCGGAAGTTTGGGAACGATTAGCTCAAAACAGACGTTCGCTAAAGGAACGGCGTTTTCTCGAGCGAACCACTTCGCAAAAGCACCGATGGCGTCGATAAAAAACTCTTGAAGCGCACCTTTGACGGGTTTTCCGTACCGTTTGTTGTTGAGAAACGCCCGAAACTGTTCGAGTTCGATGTCGAGAGCAGTTTCGATCGCGGGGGGTTCGACGGTTGCAGATGCAGGTTCAACCGGAACGGAATTCTCGTTGAGGAGAGCGTTGAGTTGCGTGGGTACGCCTCCCGTATCGCGATCGCCCCCGAGAACCTCTTGTTGTCCGCGACGATAATCGGCCAAAGCCGCCGCTCCGATATCGAGGATGCGATCGGCGCGATCGGGGTTGTTGAGGGCGGCCAGAACCGTGGTAGCGATCGCGCTCCACCCTGGAAGCGAGAGAGATTCCCCCAAACCCGAGAACACCTCCGCACTCGATCGCAAAACCTCCTCGACGCGATCGCGCTCCCCAGTGTCCAAGGCGGTTTCGAGTTCCTCGAGACGCTGCTGCACCCCCAACTCGAAAATCGAGCGAGCGATGTCGAATCCCAACTCGGCGGAGGTGGGAACGTAATCCTGTTGTCCGAAGGCGTCGCCGAGTTTGTCCTTCATGCGGGCGAATACGTCAGCGGCGCGATCGAGCAACGAATCTTCGTCGATCTCGGTATCCGACAGTTCCGCCCTCAGCCGCACCCGCAAACACTCGAACCCTTCAAACAGCAGCCGTTCGAGTTCCGCATCGATGGCGATCGATTCGTCGTACAACGCTTTAAACGCATCTTCCATCGAGTGAGCGATGGTTTTCAGGCTGTCTAAGCCCACGTTCGCCGCCGCCCCCTTCAGCGTGTGAGCCGCCCGCATCATGCTATGGACGTTTTGGACGCGATTTCCCTCGTGAACCTTCAGCAAGCCATCCTCGACGGTTTGCAAGAGTTCGGGGGCTTCACTGAGGAAGTAAACGTAACCTTGGTCTCGGATGGCTTTTTCCATTTTACTCTTGACTTTCGAGTAAATTTATGATACACGGCGAATTAATAGGGAACAGTGAAGACAGTCACCAGTCACCAGTCACCAGTCACCAGTGAAGACAGCAAACAGGGAACAGGGAATAGGGAACAGGCAACAGTTGGTAGGGTGTGTGACGCGGCCGGAAAATGTTGTCGAAGTCAGTTGAATGGGCTGTTACCGCGTCACGCACCTTCCCCATCACCCTCTTCTCCTCTTCTCCTCAACTCACCTTAAACCGTCCGGCGCTGGCTTGCAGCTCTTGAGCAGTGGTCAGAGCTTCTTTAAAGCGATCGGAGATTTCGATCGAGTTTTCCGAGGTTTGGTTGGCGATCGATGCAATTCCGCGCATCATCTCCGTCACCGACTGCGCCTGTTCCGTTTGAACCTGCGTGGCGTGGGTAATTCCCTCCACCAATTCGCTGATTTGAGCCGTCGCCGCCACGATGTCGTTGAGAGTTTGTCGGGTTTCGCCGACGAGGTTGGTTCCCCGCGTGACTTGCTCCGAGGCCATTTCCATCGCCAGGGTCACGTCTTTGGTTTCATCTTGAATCTCCTGCACCAACTTCTCGATTTCCGTCGTCGCGTCGGCGGACTGACGCGCCAGCGATCGCACTTCGTCGGCGACCACAGCGAACCCACGTCCGTACTCTCCAGCTCGTGTAGCTTCGATCGCCGCGTTGAGTGCTAACAAGTTAGTTTGGGTGGCGAAGTTGTTAATCAAACTCACCACTTTGGCGATGTTTTGGGACGATTGCGTTAGGCGTTCGATCCCTTTAGCCGCCGCCGCCACCGTTTTACGGATATCTGCAATCCCTTCGACGGTGCGGTTCATGGCGTCGTCTCCGGCACCGAGGGTCTGATTGGCGAGATCGAGGGCGGTTTCGACTTGTTGGGCGTTATCGGCGGTGGTTTGGGTAAAGTTCACCACCTCTTGAATGCGATCGAGGGCTTTGGTGATTTCCTCGAACTGAGCGCGTGCTTGACTGGACAAGGCCATCAACGACTCGTCACTACTCGAGGAAGTCAACACCACTTTTTCCGCCGCCGCTTGCACCTGAACGACGATTTTCCTCAAACTTTGCAGGGTATTGTTAAACGAATCGGCGAGGGTTCCCATTTCGTCTTCCGTGACAGGAATCCGAACCGTCAAATCCCCATCGAGCGCCGGACGCACCGCCATCAGCAGTTCTAACGCCCGTTTTTGCAATTGCTCTTTGGCCGCTTTGTCCCGTTGCGCGGCCGCTTCGAGCTGTTTCGACTGTTCTTCGAGCTGGCGCAGGTAGACACTCTGTTGAATCGCCACCCCTAACTGAATCCCAATTTGCGCCAACAGAGTCACTTCGCTATCTTCCCACTCTCGCGGTCCGTCGTTTTGATACGCAGCCAGGAGTCCCCACAGTTTCGCACCTTGGAAAATGGGAACGATCGCGTAGGCGCGACATTGGTATTGTTCGAGAATTTCCAAGTAACAGGAGGTAAACCCGGCTTGGTAAATATCAGCGACAGAAAAAGACTCTTCCTGTTGGAACCGTCCCCCTTGGGTATCTTGAAGATAGGTATCTTTGACCTCTAAGGTCTGGGACGTTGGCGTCAACGCCGAAGTGTCGTCGCGATCGCGTTGACTTTGAATCAAGCCCCCCATCCCCTCGCAGTCACTGACATTTTGCTGCAAACCGGGAACGTCTTCCTGGCGTTTGACGAGGGGAACCCAGCCACCGCCGACCGATTCGGCGATAAAACGACCGCTCCAATCGGGATTGAAGCGATACACGCACACGCGATCGGTTTTGAGCAGTTGTCGGATTTCTGTCGTGGTGGTGCTGAAAATGCTGTCGAGGTCGAGGGATTGACGGATGCGATCGATGGCTCGAGCCACGGCGCGATCGCGCTCGGCAGCTTTGGCGACTTTTTCGGACTGAAACCGCAGTTCGTCGAGGGTTTCGGCTTGTTGCAACGCCACGCCAAGCTGGTCGGCGATGCGAGCGAGCAAATCGACTTCTTCTTCTTCCCAAGCTCGCGGTCCGTCGTTTTGGTAGGCGGCTAGAATTCCCCAGAGTTTTTCCCCTTGAAAAATAGGAACTAGGGTATAGGCTCGCGCCTCGAACTGTTCGAGGAGTTCGACGTGACAGGGATCGTGTCCGGCTTCGTAGATGTCGCTGACGGCGTAGGTTTCGCGGTAGGCGTAGCGTCCTCCCTGGTTTTCTTCGAGGTAGGTGTCTTTCCAGACGCGCTCGACCTCGGGACCGACGAGTTTTACCCAACCGGGAGTCACGGACTCGGCGACGAACTGACCGCTGAAGTCGGGGTTGAACTGGTACACGGCCACGCGATCGCACTCGAGGAGCAACCGCACTTCTTTCGTGGTGACGTTGAAGATGCTGTCGATATCGAGGGATTGGCGAATGCGATCGATGGCTCGAGCCACGGTGCGATCGCGCTCGGCAGCTTTGGCCACTTTATCTGATTGCAACCGCAGGCGATCGACGGTTTCGGCTTGTAGCAGTGCAACCCCGAGTTGGTCGGCGATCCGTTGCAGCAAATCTACTTCGGTCGGTTGCCAGTTGCGAGGGCCGTCGTTTTGGTAGGCGGCTAGGATTCCCCAGAGTTTTTCCCCTTGAAAAATAGGAACCAGGGTATAGGCGCGACACTCGAACTGTTCGAGGAGTTCGACGTGACAGGGATCGTGTCCGGCTTCGTAGATGTCGCTGACGGCGTAGGTTTCGTGGTTGGCGTAGCGTCCCCCTTGGTTTTCTTCGAGATAAGTGTCTTTCCAAACGGGTTGGACGTCGGGGCCGACGAGTTTCACCCAGCCGGAGGTGACGGATTCGGCCACGAAACTACCGCTGAAGTCCGGGTTGAACTGGTACACAGCCACGCGATCGCACTCGAGGAGCAACCGCACTTCTTTCGTGGTGGTGCGGAAAATAGTATCGATGTCGAGGGATTGACGAATGCGTTCGATGACGCGGGACACGCTGCGATCGCGGTCTTGGACTTTCTCAAACGATTCGCGGAGAGTTTCGAGAACTTCCGAAACCGCTCGATCGCTTTCAGTTTGGCGTTCGTGTTTTTCGTCGCGATCGAATTCTTGCAACATCACCGTCAGTTCTCCGGCCACCTGTTTGATGACGGCGATTTCCCGTTCCGACCAGTTGTAGGGGCGATCGCACTGGCTGGCAGAGATCGCGCCCCACAACCGTTTGCCGATTTTTAAGGGAACGTTGAGGCTGGCTTGGGTTTGATAGCGTCCGAGCAGTTGTCGTTGGTGGGGGGTGAGGTTGGTTCGTTCGACATCGGGAATGGAGACGAACGGATGGCTGAGGTATTCGTCGAGATCGTCGAAGCCAAAGGCTGCCACGTGCAAGCGATCGCCCAAGGCTGGCGTCCATCCCCGTCCGACTGATTCGGCTACGACGACCCCGAACGGGGATCTACCGTCAGTTGCGGCGGCAGAGGTCGTCCGGCCGTTAGCGGTTCCGTTCCCGTTGGCAAACGGCAACGCACTCGTTCCGTCTGGGGACGCGAGGCTACCATCGAAGCTTGGCGGGACGAATGCGTCGATACCGCGAGACAGCAAGCGGTACACCACGACGCGATCGCACTGGAACATCTGTCGCAGTTGGGTGACGGCAGCCAGAAGCGCTTCCTCGAGGGATTCGGTTTGGTGCAGTCGGTCGGTGACGGACGCCACTTGTTGGCGGATGGCTTTGAGCTGTTGTTCGAGCGGGGTAGACTCGCTACGCAGGGCATCTGAACGGGTCATACGATTACCTCGATCGCGGTTTCGGTTTGGGGTCTAGGAGGGGAGAGGGGGAGAAGGGGAGAGGGGGAGAAGGGGAAAAACAGTTATCTGTTTGCTGTCTTCACTGTTGC
>NZ_JAQNCQ010000356.1:0-7711 GCF_028368005.1 Geitlerinema sp. CS-897
ACTTCATAATTTTGTCGAGAAATATTATTGTAACTTATAAAGTGGACGAGTTAAGTCAATTCAGATTTATACCTTGAGCAAGACGGCTTCTTGTTCATTTTCCACCCCCAGCTTTTGATAACTTTTTCAGCAAACCCTAGTTAATATGGGTGCATTTCAACAATGTAAATCTATCGGAGACAAGCTGACCTACTCGATTGAGCTGTTGTTGGGTTTCGCGATCGCTTCACCCCTGGACTGAGCGAAGCCGAAGTTTAACCTACTTCAAACTCATGTTTTTACAAAAGTGAAATGCACTCCATATTATTTTGTTTGAATTTTAAGAACGTACTAAACGATCGAAAAAAACACTCAAAAATCTACTCAGTTTCATAAAAATATCGGCCGTTTTTAGAGAAATTAGGATACCCTACGTTTGCTAGACTTACTCGACGATCGCTCGCCCATGACAATCGCTCTAGACGACCTCGCCCGACAAATCGCCACCGAACACCAGCAGAGTTTGAACCATCCGACCACGGCGTTACTGACGGGGTGGAAAGTTGGGGTGTTACTGCAACGGGCGGCGCAACTTTGTCCGCCTTCCCAGTGGGAATCTTGGCTTCAACAGCGTTGTGGAATGTCGCTTGCCACAGCCCAAACCTATTTACAAGTGGCGCGATCGTGGTCTTCTGCCAGATTGCCGGTGGAAATGCCCGTACCCGAACGGTCTCCCGCCCCACCTGCGACTCCCCAAGCGCTCGACACGACCGAGGTGCGATCGCCTGCCACTTCCCCGACTCCTCCATCTCCTCAACCCCAAGCGTTGAGGTTCTTTCTTCCCGGTGTCGTGGTTCCTAAAGCTCGCCCTCGCGTCACCCGCTTCGGTACGTTTCTCCCCAAACGTTACCGACATTGGCGGTTGTGGGCTGAAGGAGAACTGCTGATGCAACTTCAAAAGCTCGATCCGATTCCCTCGCTTCCCTTGTCCAAAGCAGCGGTACGGATTCAATTTCGCGGCAAATTTCGCACTCAAGCCGATATTGACAACTTAGCGGGAGCGATTCTCGATGCCCTGACGGTCGGGGGCGCGGGCATTCTCCAAAACGACAACCTCTCCTGCGTGCCGAGTCTTCGAGTGGAATACATCGACAGGGATTCCGAGACGGGCGCTCGGATCGAGATCCAACCAATCATATAACTTATGTTAAAGTTTCAGCATTTATATCGAAGTTTAATTTATATAAATTTGTTGCTAATTATTCTCAGTTTTTGCAAAATCCTGCTAGGCTGTTAACGTCGCTGTTGACGATTGTTCTCAACAAAGGTCGAGAGCGACGGGCGATCGGTCGAACCTCGATCGCGCCCCAATCCGTTGTTTATTCCGTCACATCCGACGTACTATGGCTTCTTTCCCCAACGTTCTCTGGCTGAATCCGAATCCGAGCTGGCGACGGTTCCACCGTCCGCTAATGCAGTATATTTCGCAACAAAAGACGGTGGCAGAATGGGAATACCGCCAAACCCCGGACGAGCCGAGTAGTCTCGAGGCGGCGATCGAGCTGCTCGACGAGTATCTTTGCGATCGCGATCGCCCCATTCACCTCATCGGACACAGTACCGGGGGACTGTTGGGACTCTTGTACGCCCGTCGCTACCCCGAACGCGTCAACTCCTTGAGTCTTTTGGCGGTAGGCTGTCACTCCGCTATTGACTGGCAATGTCATTACTATGCCCAGCGTCAACTGCTCCCCTGTAGCCGTCAGATCGTGTTGGCGCAAATGGTGAAATCGATCGTCGGTTCCTGTTCTCCCTATCTGACAAAAACTTACGTGCGACTGCTCGAGGACGATCTAGAAACGTCTCCCTCTCCCCATTCCCTGTGGCGGCGAGAACGGATCGCACCGGGAGGGGTTCCCGTCCCCTTGTTTGTCGGGGGAAGTCGTCGCGACGCGATCGTCGATCGCCAACAACTTCAGGGGTGGGTTCCGTGGTTGAAACGGGGCGACTGTTTGTGGGAATATCCCCAAGGATCTCACGTTTTCCACTACAGCGACCCCCAAGCCGTCGGCGATCGCCTGTTGCAGTTTTGGCAATCGCTGCGAGTACCCACACAGCTATCAGCGGCGTAAGGCGATCGTTTCTCGAAATTTTAACTCGATCGCATCAAAGTCCTGCGATAGACTAGATAAGCTGTCGCACCTTTCGGCAGTTTTAAAGAATACGGTCGGACGCAAGATTTCGCGAGCGAACTTTATCCCTCGTTGGAAGTTCGAGCCTTGTTTTGACTCCTTCGAGTCAGCCCTTGCGATCGCCCGTCACTTTGACCGACTCCATCACCTACCTCCTTAATCGATTATGAAAGACCTCGATCTCGAAAAAACGATCGAACTCCTCAACACCATCATGGAATTCGAGTTAGCGGGTGTCGTTCGTTACACCCATTACTCCCTGATGGTGACCGGTCCGAACCGCATTCCCATCGTCGATTTTTTCAAAACCCAGGCCAACGAATCCCTCCTTCACGCCCAGCAAGCCGGAGAAATCTTAACGGGACTCGGCGGACATCCCAGTCAAAAAATAGCCCCCATAGAGGAAACGTATCAGCATTCCGTACCTGACTTGTTGAAAGAAAGTCTCAACCACGAAAAAAACGCTCTCGAACTCTATAAAACCTTGCTCGACCTCGTGCAAGATGCCAGCGTTTATCTCGAAGAATACACCCGTGGCACGATCGGAATTGAAGAACTTCATACGATCGAATTGCAAAAAATGCTGCGTGATTTCAGCTAACGCTCGTATACCGTTTGAAGTCAGTTCGGTGCGGCAATTTCCTCGAAGTCGTATCGATACATATTTCCGTCCCGTCTTCTGCGATCGCAGAGGGCGAACTTTTTTTAGTGGATTTTGACAGAGGAAAGGAGAGGGAAAACGAGTCAGACCGTTACAACCTCGCTGAAATTTCCTATTCTATAAAAGAGCTATGTTTGCGAGGCTTTCAAGAGCTGCATTTCTATAGCAGTCCCAAATGAGTCGTCAAAAATTAAAACACCAGAAAAAATCCGATTCCCCGTTCCCCGTTCCCCGTTCCCTGCTCCCGATACTGATTTAGGGTTGCTATATGACTTTCGATCTCACCGCCGCCCTTCCCACGTTCGCGATCGCCTTGCGAGAGGGCTTTGAAGCTGCTCTCGTTGTGGGTATCGTCCTGTCTTGCTTGAAAAAAGCCCGTCAAAGCCAACTCAATTCTTGGGTATTTGCAGGCGTCGCCGCCGGAATCGCAGCCAGCGCCCTCGTCGGGTGGTCGTTCCACAGTGGAATGCAAGCCCTTCGCGCCTCCGACCAACCTTACGCTCCCATCGTCGAACCCCTCCTCGAAGGAACGTTATGCGTTGTCGCCATTGCGATGTTGAGTTGGATGTTGCTGTGGATGACGCAACAGGCGAAATCCTTGAAATCTGAGGTCGAAGGCGCGATCGCCTCGGCCTTACAACGCAGCAGTGCGGCGGGATGGGGCGTGTTCGTCCTCGTCTTTATCGCCGTCTTGCGCGAAGGCTTTGAAACGGTCGTTTTCATCGTCGCCAAATTCCAGCAGGGACTCGTCCCGGTGTTGGGAGCGTTGGGCGGGTTAGGCGGGGCAGCGCTGTTAGGGGTGTTGTTGTTTCGCTGGGGCGTTAAAATCGACGTGCGCCAGTTTTTTCAGGTGATGGGCGTTTTCCTCCTGCTCGTCGTCTCGGGTTTGGTAGTGTCCGCTCTCAAACAAGTCAACGAAGCGATCGAAGCCTTGGCGCAACTGCAACCTCAATTTTCGGCTTGGTGCGATGGCGATGCTGCCTCTTGCATTCTCGGAAGTCAAGTCTGGGATTTACGCAACGTTTTACCTGACAAGCAGTTCCCAGGAATCGCACTGAAATCTCTTTTCGGCTATCGCGATCGCCTCTACGTCGCGCAAGCGATCGGCTACCTGGGATTTTTAGGGATTGCGGGATGGCTGTATTTCCGTAGCTTGGGCGGACAGTTGTTCCCGAAACGGGAGACACCCGAGCGATCTCGAGGATAGGGCGATCGCTCGATGCCAAAACCCGACGAACGGTGAGCTTCATCGGTGGCTTTCGAGTTCCCGATTTCAGCTTACTCGTCGATGACGATCGAGCGAATGCCTTCTTTTGCCACCAACGCCAACATCGATCCCAACTGCAACCAGACCAGTAGCCCAGTGGGAACGACGACAACTGCCGCGAGAATGTAAGCCAGTTGGGTGAAAATCCCGAACACCGACAAACTCGCCCCGACAAACCCGAAGGTAAACAGACAGGTCAAGCCATAGGCGACTGTCAGGTGGGGCGTTTTATAGTCGAGCTTCGGCGGTTGTCCCTCTGCGTTCCAGCGTGCGAACTGGTATTCCAAAATATCTTTAAAAATAATCCCGCACAGGATCGCGAAGGTGCAACAGAGAATAATGACCGTGTATTCCGGTGGATTGACGTAACTTTCGGGGGTTAAGTAAGGGTTCATAGAAACATTTAAAAGAGTCGAGAGTCTGTCGATCTTTCGCCGTTGTTAGCCCGCACTGTCACAATTCAACGTCGTTGCGACCACGGTAGGAATCTTGTCCCGCGACAAACGAGATCGATGCGTCTAGTTTGGAGAGTGATGGTGAAACCCCCTCCAGCGATCGGGAGGGGGTCGTCGCAAGGGTTTAAATCGAGGCGATCGAACGCACGAGAGGTTAGGATGCTAAAGCGATTTCCAGCATTTGCTGGAGTTCTCCGCTTTGATATAGCTCGATGGCAATGTCAGAACCGCCAACAAACTCGCCGTTGATGTACACTTGCGGAATTGTCGGCCAGTTCGAGTATTCCTTAATTCCCTGGCGAATTTCGGGGTTTTCGAGAACGTCAACCGTCTCGAAGGGAACGCCGAGGCTGTTGAAAATTTGCACGACGTTATTGGAAAAACCGCACTGGGGCATGAGTTTGTTGCCTTTCATGAACACCAGCACTTTGTGCTGCTTCATGAGGTTGTCGAGTTGTTCTTTGAGTTCCGGTGTCATCGTGTTTCCTAGAAAGGTCAGTAATCGGTTCGGTCGGTTAAAAAAATTTTAACAAGCTACGGGGCTTGACTGGCTGTCGCCCATCGTTCTGGGGTGTAGGTTTTGAGGGCGAGGGCGTGAATGGCTTCCGAGGCCATTTCTTTTTGTAAGGCACTGTAAACCAGTTGGTGTTGCTTGACGAGAGACAACCCCTGAAATTTTTCGGACACGACGATCGCTTCGAGGTGATCGCCCCCTCCCGTTAAGTCGCGCACTTGCACGTCGGCGTCGCCGAGTTCGGTTCGGATCAGTTCTGCAACCCGATCGAGACTGACCATAGTTCCTTCTTCCCGTTTTGAGACAGATTCTCACGTTATTGTATCGGCAGTTTTGCAAGTCGGGAAACCGTGCGTCCAGTTTGGGGCTGCGATCGGTTGGTCTCGATCTTCTAAAGCTTGTGAATTACGTTCGTCACGACCCCCAACACGCGAAAATTCATTTCTTCCGTAACGCGTAGGGGGAGGTAGTTCGCGTTTTCTGGCACCAACCACAAGGTAGTTTCGTCCCAACGGAGACGCTTGACGGTCAGTTCCCCATCGACGACCACGATCGCCACGCTGTCGTCTTTGGCTTCTAAGAGGGTATCGACGACGAGTAAATCCCCCGGATGGATTCCCGCCTCGATCATCGAATCGCCGTTCGCCCGCACGCAAAAGCTCGCCTCGGGATGGGGAGTCAGATATTGGTTGAGGTCGAGTTCGCGATCGACGTAATCTGTGGCCGGTGCGGGAAGTCCCGCTGCGACGGCGTCAGAATACAGGGGCAATCGAAACGGCGATTCGAGAGACTGACGCAAACGCTGGACGTGTTTGGCAATCCCTTGAGCTTTTGCGTTTTGCCAGTCCACCAGCAGATCGGTAAGCTGCTCGGCTAAACTGACGGGTAACCGCATCGCTTTCGTCGGTTCCCCATATTTTCCGGTTCCAGGCGGACGACCTGCCCCTAACCGTTTTCCACCACGAGCCATAATATTTCTCGCTACAATTCACTTTAGGTACGGTAATCAAAATTATAACGACTCTCGCGCCGTCGAGTAGAAAAGCGTGCGATCGAACGAGAAAAAACCGATCTCACCCCGTCGTGACGACCGAGGTTTCTCTCGAAACGGTGTCTTTAATCGAGAGAACAACTCAAAACGAATACGAGTTAAAAACGCGATCGCCCCCTCGCCATTTTCGATCGAGAATTCAGTCGTTCTCGACCTCCCACGATCCCGTAAAATATGGAGTGCAGGCATCTCTTAACGAGGAGACAAACAGATTGCCGACACTCGGAGTTAACATCGACCACATCGCGACGATCCGACAGGCGAGACGAACCACCGAACCCGATCCCGTGGCGGCGGCCGTTCTTGCTGAATTGGGGGGAGCCGACGGCATTACCACGCACCTACGGGAAGATCGCCGTCACATCCAAGACCGCGACGTTTACCTGTTGCGCCAAACGGTCAGCACCCATTTAAATTTGGAAATGGCAGCGACGGACGAAATGTTAAAGATCGCGCTCGACCTGAAACCGGATTACGTCACCCTCGTTCCCGAACGGCGGGAAGAAGTGACCACCGAAGGCGGTCTCGACGTAGCCGGCCAGTGCGATCGCCTCACCGAGATCGTCGGACAGTTGCAAGCGGCGGGAATTCCCGTCAGTCTGTTTGTCGATGCCGATGCCGCTCAACTCGACGCCTGTGCGGCCGCGCGAGCGAAATTTGTGGAACTGCACACGGGACAGTATGCCGAAGCGAAAACGGAAGGCGATCGCGATCGCGAACTCGAAGTTCTCAAAACGGGAACGGCGCGGGCGATCGCGTTGGGACTGCGAGTCAACGCCGGTCACGGTCTGACCTATCGTAACGTCTATCCCGTCGCCTGCATCGATGGGATGGAAGAACTCAATATCGGTCATACGATTATCTCCCGAGCCGCCCTGGTCGGCTTAGAACGAGCCGTTCGCGATATGAAACGCGCGATGGGCGTGGTTTGATTTCCGTTAGCGGCTCCAAATTCCTGACGAATTCCGAACTTGTTGTCTGAAATTGTTGAAATTGTCGATATGAAGACTTACTACTATCTCGTTGCCAGTCGAAAATTCTTGTTTGAAGACGAACCCCTCGAAGAAGTATTTCGCGAACGCAAGCGCAACTATCAAGAGCGGGAAAAAGAAATTGATTTTTGGTCGATCGATAGCCCGGCGTTTTTAGACGCCCCCGAACTGGCAGAGGTTAAAGCCAAATGTCCCCAACCGGCCGGGGCGATCGTTTCGCTAGATCCCAGCTTTATCACCTGGTTGAAACTGCGCTTAGAATACGTTTTAACCGGAGAGTTTGAAGCCCCTTCGGAAACGATTCCCGATCCCTTAGCCTCTCTTGTCTCTGCCTGATCTGCAATGGAGGCTTAGTGGTGCAGAAAAGTCCTGAAACCCTTGCTAGAAACGATATCGCCGTATTAAAGGGTTGGCCACGAAATCCCAGATCGGTAAATTGCTGCCGGAGATCTGGCTCGAGCCTAGTGCAGCGTCAAAACTTAATTTTAGGGTAGACCGAGGCCAGCTTGCAGCGTGCGTCCTCTACCTTCATCTGCCAGTCAACCCCGCGCTGGGAATGGTTAATGTCGCTCGACCAAGCAGCGGTTTCCGCTCGTAACT
>NZ_JAQNCQ010000357.1:0-4031 GCF_028368005.1 Geitlerinema sp. CS-897
TTAAGCAAATCGGAATGCGAGTCAAAATATCGGGAGCGCAATGGAAAGTAGAGAATGTTTCTAAGATTCTTTCTTTACGCTGTGCTTACTTAAATGGCACTCTGTTTTAGCAATATTTTTGCAAAACTGAGATGCACCCCCCACGATCCCCTAGTGCTGGAGCTATCCTCGGGACGACTTGAAATCGATCTCGGTGCCGAGAATTTGCTGGCAGCACAGCGAGACGATACCCAAATCGCTGTTGAAATCAAGAGTTTTTTAGCTCCCTCTCTGACATCAGAGTTTCACAGTGCGCTAGGTCAGTTTCTCAACTATCGAGTGGTTTTGCAACGGAAAGACCCTAAGCGAGTTCTCTTTTTAGCGGTTCCAGTAAAAGTCTATTGAAACTTTTTTACAGGGGAGTTGGCTCAATTGAGTATTACTGAATATGGGGTCAGGCTGCTCGTTTTCGATCCCGTGCAAGAGGAGGTTTTGGAATGGATCGACTAAACCAATACCGTCAGTGGATTCAGCAAGTTTTGACAGAGCATAGTAAGGTTAAACCTGCGTATGGAGAACTGGAGCAATTTACGGTTTTTGACACGCAGAACGATCGCTATCAGGTGGCGACAGTGGGTTGGGATGGAGACCGTCGAGTGTTTAGCTGTTTAGTTCATATCGATATTCAGGGTGATAAGGTTTGGATTCAGTATGATGGGACTGAGGTGGGGATTGCCAATGAGTTGGTTGAATTAGGTATCCCTAAACAATCGATCGTGCTGGGTTTTCACGATCCTAATGCTCGTCGTTTCACAGAGTTTGCTGTGGGTTAAGGCGGATATGAGATCGTACTTTTCAATCTGGGTTTCCGTAGTGTAACGCACCGCTTATCGCGTGTCGGGGTGAAGGGTTTCCATCAGTTCGACGATGACATCGAGACTGCGATCGAGCATATAGAAAAAGTCTTCATACGTTACTGTTTCCTCCGGTTGGGGAACCGTTCCGTCTGCGTGTCCGATATCGATTCCGTAGCGATCGACCAAATCGACGCAAGCCTCGTAGCTGCGAGAATTCAGATAGACATCGCAGGGTTGCCACATGGGAAGGCGAACGTCCGACGCTCGTACTGTGGAAGAATGAGAAAAAATCTGTACGATCGCCAACATGACGATACAGAGAACGCCGAGAAACCCGAGAACGTAGCGCATAGAAGTCGAAGAGAACGGGATACAATTCCCATTATCCGATCTCCATTATCGCTTCATGCTGGATTCGCTACTGCAACAGTTCGCTCGCTTCGGCGTTCATCTCGGACTCGATCGCATTCGGGAACTTCTCGCCGCCTTAGACAATCCCCATCACCGAGTTCCCATCGTTCACGTGGCGGGAACCAACGGAAAAGGGTCAGTTTGCGCCTATCTCAGTTCAGTTCTCACTGCCGCCGGATACCGAACCGGACGCTATACCTCACCTCACCTGATGAGTTGGTGCGAACGCATCTGCATTGACGGAACGCCAATATCCGAATCCGATTTTATCGCCACCGTCGAACGAGTTGCAGCGGCGATCGATCCCGCCAAACCCACGCCGACGCAATTTGAAATCGTTACTGCCGCCGCCTTTCTCTATTTCGCTGAGTCTAACGTGGATATCGCCGTGTTTGAAGTGGGACTCGGCGGACGACTCGACGCCACCAACGTCTGCGATCGCCCCCTGGCTTGTGTTATTACGTCCATTAGTCGCGATCACTGGCAGCGGTTAGGATCGACTTTAGCTGAAATCGCCTTTGAAAAAGCGGGAATCCTCAAACCCAAACGTCCGGTCATTTTGGGAACGCTCCCCGACGACGCCGTTGCAGTGTTCGAACCCCGAATTGAGGAATTAAACTGTCCGGCGGTTTGGATTCAGCCAGCGACGCCACTTTCGGAAACCGAAGCCATTTACGAGGGGTTGCGATATCCGCTTCCACTTCCGGGAGATGTCCAGTTACTCAATTCTGCCTTAGCGATCGCCACCATCAAGCAGTTAAGACAGCAAGGCTGGGAAATTTCCGACGACGCGATTTGTCGGGGAATGCAAAAGGCGCGTTGGCGAGGACGGTTGGAGTGGATAACCTGGCGAGAGCGTCGTATTTTGGTAGACGGAGCGCATAACGTGGCCTCGGCTGAGGTGTTGCGTCGCTATGTGGAGACGTTGAACACTCCGGTAACGTGGGTGATGGGAATTCTTTCGACGAAAGACGCAGAAGGAATTTTGAAAACCCTGTTGCGATCGCGCGACAGCGTTCGTTTCGTCCCCGTTCCGGGCCACAGTTTCACGCCGCCGGAAGACTTGCGACGGATGGCGATCGATCTCGAACTCGACCTCACTGGTGCGATCGACGATAACGTAGAAACGGCGTTAGTGGCGGCGTGTGAGGATGCTTCGCGGCTTCCCGTGTTGTGCGGTTCGTTATATCTCATCGGCGACTTTTTCGCCTCCTCTCCCGTCGAACAGGTTTCGGTTTAAATTCCCATTCGTTTAAACATGGGTCGGTTGGCGAAGATCGCTGGAATTTAATTTATACCATATTTTGTTGAAATTGTCAATATATAGAGTTCGATCGCGCTTCTTTTTTTCCTTTAAAATCGAACTTAAGGAATGAAGAAAACAGGAGCGATCGAGATGTCCGAAACCCTAGATATAGCGGGTCGAATTCCGCGCCTTGAAAACGGCGATCGCCTAACGCGGAAAGAATTCGAGCGTCGCTACCAGGCGATGCCAGATTTAAAAAAAGCCGAGTTAATCGAAGGAGTTGTGTACGTGGGATCTCCCGTTACGAGCGACCACGGTTGTCCTCATGCTTGGGTCATGGGTTGGTTGACCGTATATCGATCGTTCACGCCAGAAGTAGAGGTTTTTGATAATACAACAGTACGTCTCGATGCCGATAACGAACCGCAGCCTGACGCCTTGTTGAGATTTAAGACAGGTGGACAGTCAATTGTCAGCAGCGATCGCTACATTGAAGGTGCGCCAGAATTAATTGTAGAAATTGCCGTATCGAGTGCGTCTTACGATTTGCACGATAAATTCCAGGTTTACCGACGTAACAGCGTTTTGGAATATCTGGTGTGGCGAGTTGAAGATAATGCCTTCGATTGGTTTCGCCTCCAAGACGGAGAATATATCAGAGTCAAAGCCAATTCTGAGGGAATTTTCTGTAGCGAAGTCTTTTTGGGTTTGTGGTTAGATGCAGAGGCACTGTTGGCGGGAGATTTATCGAAAATGTTTCAAGTTTTACATCGAGGTTTAGCCTCTCGTGAAAACTAAAACCCAATTCTCAATTTTCAGATTTTCCGAGGGTGTAGTGCAGTTTCAGGAAACTATCGAAAGCGTACCAAGCTAAGGCGTACCAAGGAATGACATTTAACTGAACGCCTTCTACGATTAACTGTCGAACGGCTAAGGTTCCGAATCCCAGCGGCACCAAAAATCGTAAATCCACTGCGCCTTCTGTGACGCGATCGATCTGACGGTTCGCTGAGGCAATGACCTCCGTTAGTTCTGTAGCTGCGTCGGATTTATCAGATAAAACAAAGCGGATGTTTAAGTCTTGCAAAATACCGTACAGTCGATCGCCTGAAATGCGATCGCGATCGTAATAAACCGTCACGCTACCGTTGTCGAGATTGACGCGAACGCTCGCGTTCGGGAGATGCGATCGTAATGCTGTGGCAATGGGTTGCACCGTGGCAGGAAAGCGATAGTCAGAAGCCACTCGAAACCGAAATCTTCCCGGCGTATCGCTCATCAAACGAGCCGGAACGGTGACAGTCGGAGCGAGTTTTCCGTTGCGTTCCGACGCGACGCGAACGTCATTTTCAGTTAACATCGTTTCGCAAAACCTCCGCATTTTCGATCGCTAATATTTGGCTCTTCCGACCTTGGTGTGTAGGGTAAATGCTTGTAGCCTATATCTGGAAAGGAATTTCGCGATTTGAGCTAACTTTTTATACAGTTTAACAAAAACTCTTGCCCTGTAAGGGTTTCAGCGATTTCTTGCATAGTAA
>NZ_JAQNCQ010000020.1:0-2140 GCF_028368005.1 Geitlerinema sp. CS-897
AAAAGCAGTAGATTTACTCAACGATCGTCCTCGAAAATCTCTTGACTATCGAACCCCTTCTGAGGTATTTTATAGTCAGGGATCGGAGACCGTTGCATTTCAAACTTGAATTGGCGGAAAAAATATCCTTAGCTGGTATTTCTCGGTCTGCAAGAATTTCTATGCGACATCTTCAAGACTATGTAAATAAGAAGTTGGCACAGGCTCCTCGAAAAGTTGAAGTGATGCCAAAAAAAAGGGGAAACTGATTGTTCAAATGGATGAACTCTGGTCGTTTGTCGGCCGCAAGCCAGTCAAGCAGTGGGTTTGGCTGGCTTTAAATGCTGAGACGCGCGAAATTGTTGGTGTCTATATTGGTGCGCGAGATCGAGAAGCGGCACGAAAATTATGGGAATCTTTGCCTCCTGTTTATCGTCAATGTGCTACCTGCTATACCGATCTTTGAGAATCTTATCAAACTGTTTTGCCTAGCAAACGACATCAAGCTGTGGAAAAGGATTCGGGAAAAAACAGTTATATTGAAAGATTCAACTATACTCTTCGTCAGCGTATGTCTCGACTCGTTCGTAAAGCTTTATCTTTTTCTGAAAAGTTATAAAATCACGTAGGCGCGATTTGGTACTTCGTCATAATGCTTCAATCCGCACTTGTCACTATCACTGTGCATGACTACCCAAGTGTTAACCATTCCGCCGGATTTGTCTCTATCCAGTACAGAAGTGTTAGTACGCAAAGCGGGCGATCGATTAATCGTCGAACCGATTCCTCGCGATTCCTTGCTTTCTCTACTGAAAACCTTGCCAGAACTGACTGAGACTTGGCCGGATATCGATGAAGGACTTCTTCCTCTCGATGAAATTACCTTGTCGTAGCATCGACATCACGCGATCGAATCCTGCGAGTAGAATTGGAGTAAAAGAAGATCGATCCCCACATCTTTTAAGTTGTCCAACATTGAGAACACAAAAGTTATGGCTTCTATTACGATCGAGATCCCCGACGATCGACTCCAACAACTGAAAGATCTCGCCACAGCACAGGGCATCAACCTCGAGATTCTACTGCAAACGAGCCTCGCCGATTGGCTCGACGCCCAGAATGAAGATTTCCTAGATGCAGCAGAGTATGTCTTGACTAAAAATGCTGAACTCTACGAACGCTTGGCGTAATGCGCTATCTCAAACTCATCGAAGTGCTTGCGTTGCATCGACGCCTCATCGAGAGATCTGGTGGTGCGCTGGGTATCCGAGACTTTGGCTTGCTAGAGTCCGCGATCGCACAGCCGCGCATGACGTTCGGTGGCGAAGACCTATACTCGACTGAAATTGAAAAAGCTGCCGCACTTGGCTTTTCAATCGTGATGAATCATCCGTTCGTCGATGGTAACAAACGCACGGGTCACGCTGCAATGGAAACGTTTCTTCTCCTGAATGGGCGTGAAATCCGCGCCACTGTAGACGAACAAATCGCCACTGCGCGACAGACTCCCGCAGAATTCGATCGTTACGAAAGGCTTTTGGCGAATCCATCCCGTTCGATCGAGCAGCAACAAAAACTCGACGAATTACGCTGGAATGCCGATCGCTTCATGCTACGCAAAGCCCACGCCGCTGCACTCCTACGCTGGCGAGGTCATATCGTTCCCGCGACGGTCTGATGTCAGAATACATTTCCGTCGAACTGCGCCGTCAGGTGGCAAAACGCGATCGCTAATCGAACCTCCTGAATAGAATTAAAATAAAGCGAGATCGTCCCCAACAGGCTATGAACGAACTCCTTCAACAAGCATTCGATCGCCTCGCCGAACTTCCCGAAGCGCAACAAAGGGCGATCGCTACCCAAATCTTACAAAAACTCGATCGCCTGCAATCCACCCCAACCATAACCCTCGACGTTGCCCTTAAAGATCGTGTCGGACGCCTTTCCTTTGAACCCGCCGACCTCTCCGAACGCACCCGCGAAGCATTTGGAATAACTCAACCCTGTTCGGACACGAACAAGGGGTGCATCCCAATTATGCAATGAGTAAGAATACTTAGAGCCGTTCGAGAGAAAGGAGTTAAGCTAAAAGGAGTTGCCCAAGTCGGAATCAAGTCTAGCTCATGGATGCTGAAAAACGTCGCCAAATTCAAGCTCACGC
>NZ_JAQNCQ010000358.1:0-11011 GCF_028368005.1 Geitlerinema sp. CS-897
GGGTTTGGCTGGCTTTAAATGCTGAGACGCGCGAAATTGTTGGTGTCTATATTGGTGCGCGAGATCGAGAAGCGGCACGAAAATTATGGGAATCTTTGCCTCCTGTTTATCGTCAATGTGCTACCGGCTATACCGATCTTTGGGAATCTTATCAAACTGTTTTGCCTAGCAAACGACATAAAGCTGTTGAAAAGGATTCGGAAAAAACCAGTTATATTGAAAGATTCAACAATACTCTTCGTCAGCGTGTATCTCGACTCGTTCGTAAAACCTTATCTTTTTCTAAAAAGTTAGAAAATCACATCGGGGCGATTTGGTATTTCGTCCATCATTATAATGCTTCAATCCGCGCTCGTCATCATCACTGTGCATGACTACCGATGTCTTTTGCAGGGATCGGGTCTCGCAGCGTAGCCCCCTTTTATTTTACGACACGATCGATTGAATTCTCGAGGTGGTCAACAATCTCGTGAAGATGGTGTTACCGAACGGAGTGGTGGAAACTCGCCGGTACGACGAGTTGAGCAGTATGGAATTGTTGGAACAGACGTTAAAGGGGGAAGTCGTCGTCAGTTACGATCGTGAATTAGACGAGGCGGGAAATCGCGTCTCGGTGACGGAAAATGGCGATCGAACCGTCGAGTACGAGTACGACAATTTGGGTCAGTTGACGGAGGAATGCTTTAACAGGTAGACAATTTCTTACGAATACGACGACGTAGTTAAATTCATTTTTTAGAAACAAAAAAAAGACGCACCAAACGGCACGTCTTCCACGTCTCAAAAATTCAACTTGCTAGGATTCTTAGCAGTGCGATCGCAGCACAGAAACAAGCGAACTCAACCTTAACAAACCTGTCCGCGAGTCGCTTCAGCGTCGATGGGTTTAATCAAATACAACCGCACGAAGTCTGTAAACATTCCAGCCATTAACGGGAACTTCCGCAAAGACTTCACAAATTTCGGCGCGTTACTGCTGTCGATTTGCTGCATTTTTTGGTTGCGTTCGGCGCACTCGTGCAGGCGCTTGAAGAACTGGGGATGTTCGACGTTGAGAATCTCGGGAAACGCCCGCGCTGAGGTGTTGTTAGTTTGGCGAATGACTTCTTTATCGTATTCCACCGGATCGATTCCCAAAGATTGATAGAAATCCGACCGTTCCAACACCGTTAACGTATGGGTGAAGAACACCGACAGCAGGAAGAACCGCGCCCACAGACGACCTTTTAAACTCTTCCACATCGACTCTTGAGAGCGCAACAAAGCTTTGAAAATGTCACCGTGGCGGTTTTCGTCCTGACACCAACTATCGAATTTCTTGAAGAGAGGATAGAACCGATGTTCGGGATGTTTCTCCAGATGGTTGAACACGGTGATATAACGCCAGTACCCGATTTTTTCAGAGAGGTACACGGCGTAAATAATGAATTCAGGCTTAAAGAACGTGTAGCTGCGGTTCTTGGTGAGATACCCTAAATCTAGGGAGATGTTGAAGTCCGCCATCGCCTTGTTGAGGAATCCGGCGTGACGCGCTTCGTCCCGAGCCATCAGGTGGAACATCTCAGCCAGAAGCGGATTGCGGTCTTTGAGCTTGCGAGATAGCTCTTTGAACAGCAGGAAACCGGAAAACTCGGAGGTACAAGACCGTTCGAGGAAGTCGATAAATGCTAGGCGCGTCTCTTCGTCGATGTGATCCCAGGATTGCTCGAACTCCTCGTCACGGACGAAGTGATGGCGGTTGTAGTCAGCCCGCATCTCGTCCAACATGGTCTGGAGTTCCGTTTCTTGGAGAGATAAGTCCATCTCCGCCACCGCGTCGAAGTCGGTGATGTAAAAGCGCGGCGTAAGGAGGGTTTCTTTGACAGGGGCTTTGACGCCGGGTTTGAGTTCTTCGATCGCGGGTTTGGTCGCCGTGTTCGTCATATCCGTAAGTCTGTTATCGGTTTGTTAATCGCCAGATGGTTATATTAAGTTATAACGGCTTGCCCGGTTTCGGCTAGAGGGGAAGGCAAAAATTGTAACAATGCTTCATGGGAGGGGACGCATAATGACGCTGTACACCTTTGGCAAATATTTAAAACAGACGTTTGGGAAGCCCGTTCGCAAAATCTCCATCGATGCGGGATTCACCTGTCCCAACCGCGACGGAACTGTCGCCAAACGGGGCTGTACCTTCTGCAACAACCGCAGTTTCAGCGAGGGAACCGCCTATCGCCGCCAGTCGGTACGCGAACAAATCGAAGCCGGGATCGATCGCCTCCGTCACAGTCGCCACAACACCGATGCGTTTTTGGCGTATTTTCAATCGTTCAGCAACACCTACGCCCCCGTCGACGTGTTAGAAAGCCTTTACGATGCAGCCCTCGCCGTTGAGGGAGTGGTGGGGTTGGACATCGCCACCCGTGCCGATTGCGTTTCTGACGAAGTTTTGGATTTGCTGCAAGGGTACGCCCAAAAAACCCATCTCTGGCTGGAATTGGGACTCGAAAGCAGCCACGATAGCACGTTAAGCCGCATCAATCGCGGTCACACCTGGGCGCAGTTTGAAGATGCAGTGCGTCGCCTGTCGGGACGGGGGATTAACTTGTGCGTTCATCTGATTCTGGGACTTCCCGGTGAAACGCCGACGATGATGCGAGAAACTGCACAGCGACTCGGAGAGTTGATTTCACAGGTGGATTTACCGACGTTTGGCATTAAACTCCACCATCTCCATATCGTGAAGGGAACGGTACTCGCTTGGGAATACAAAGCGGGACGGGTGGAGACGCTGACGCCGGACGCTTACGTCTGTTTGGCGTGCGATGTCTTGGAACGACTTCCACGAAATACGGTGGTACAGCGGTTTGTGGGGGATACGTTGGGAGATACGCTGATTGCGCCTCGCTGGGAGGTGACGAAGTCGGAAATTTTACAGGCGATCGCAACGGAATTTGAATCTAGAAATACTTATCCAGGGGCGTTGATGGAAAATCGCAGCCTTCTGATAGCCAGCAGCCAACCTTAGAAGCCCTTTCTCCCTTGTCCTCCCCGTTTCCCAACAGCTCGCTTTAAGATGGGAAAGCCTTTTACGTTTGTCTGAACGCCGATGACCAAACTTCAAACACTCCTGTTCGTCAGTACGGCTTCTCTGTGCGTGGCGATCGCTCTTCCTCTCAACGCCACCGACGCCGCCACCGATCTCGTCACCTGGACGCCTGACGTATTTCAAGCGGCGGTGTTGGGGATGGTGCAAGGATTGACGGAATTTATCCCCATCAGCAGCACCGCTCATCTGAAAGTGGTTCCCGAACTGTTGGGATGGGGCGATCCCGGTTCGGCGTTTTCGGCGGTGATTCAACTCGGGAGTATCGTGGCGGTGTTCGGCTACTTCTGGCAGGATCTCGTGCAAGTCGTCGGTGGTTCGATACGGGCGATTTCGGAATCGGATTACGACAGCCCCGAGTTTCGGATTGCGTTAGGAATTGCTATCGGAACGTTGCCGATCGTGGTAGTTGGTTTGTTGGTAAAATTCGTGTTTCGAGAGTTTTATGAAGCCAACGTTCGCAGTTTGGCGGTTATTGCGATCGTGTCGATCGTGATGGGTGTTTTACTCGGTTTGGCGGAAAAATTATGTCGTCACAAACGGGGGTTTCAAACGCTTTCTGCGAAAGATGGAATTCTCATGGGATTGGCTCAAACGTTGGCGTTAGTTCCCGGTGTGTCGCGATCGGGTTCTACGATTACGGCGGGTTTGTTTATGGGTTTGGAACGGGCGACCGCCGCGAGATTTTCGTTTTTGTTGGGACTTCCGGCGATTACGTTGGCAGGGTTGGTGGAATTAAAGGATGTGTTTGAAATCAGTAGCGAAGTGGGTTGGATGCCGTTAGCGTCTGGTTTACTCTCGGCGGGAGTGTTTTCTTATCTGGCGATCGCCTGGCTGATTCGCTTTTTACAAACTAGAAGCACTTGGGTTTTTGTTTGGTATCGCGTAATTTTTGGAATTTTCATTTTAGTGTTTATGCGGAATAATTTGTCATCGTAAATTGTGCGATTTTTGAGTTGGGTTAAGCTTGCGAAATCCAACGAATACCTGCTTTTTGGAAAACGCGATCGCCCTTCGATGAAGCTGGTTTTAAAATATTTTCACCACAGAGACACAGAGGACACAGAGAGTTTTTTGCAGGGAGATGAAAATGAAAGAGAAACCCTAAATCCAGAAACCCGACTTTTTTGAAAAAACCGGGTTTCTCATCTCAACATCTCATTACCACTCTCGAACGAAGGCTGAATCGGGATCTGGAGCAAACGCCAACCAGAGGGGGAATTGCAACAGAGATAGATTCAGTTGGCTTTCCGACTCGTCTACGATCACGAGGGGCATCAATCCCGATCGCGCCAGGCGATCGGCTCGTTGCGCTAGGGGTTCGGGTGCTTCAAACAACGCCACACCGCGATCTGGACCGAAATCGTTGCGCGTAATCCCCAAACAGTCTTGTAAGCCGCGACGCCATTCGCCGAGGCGTTCGGGAGCGTTCGCTAACACCAAGGTTCTCAACCGTTTTCCGTAGAGTACGTGCAGAATCGAAATAATCGCTGAGGCGATGAGGATGTTTTGCAAACGGCTGTTGGTGGATTTCAGCGCACCTCGTCCCCCTTGGGTGAAGAACCAGTTCGAGACGCGCTCGGCGTGAACTGGCTCGAACGTGCGGCGAAGTTGCCACGGGGGGCCGTAGTAATCTGGGTTGTTGCGATATTGTTCGAGGAGTCGCCGGATGGCGCGACGCTGTTCTTGGAAGCCGCGATCGGAAAATTGAGGGGAAGCGGCGGCGGCGGGTTCTGCGGGTTCCCGTTTCGGCTGTGGCGGTGGGGGTGCGGGTGCGGGTTCGGGAGGCGCGAGTTCGAGTTGTTCGGCGGCGACGGATAAGTCTTGCAGGCTTCCGACGAGGTACTCTTTGAAGCCTTGCAGCCGAATGGCTAAGTCTTGGGAGGCTCCTGCGAAGGTCGATCGCATTTCTTGGCGAATGCGATCTTGGCGGCGTTCGAGTTTTTCGATCGATATCTTAAGCTGTTGTTTGCGTTTTTCGAGTTCGCTGAGTCCTTCTTGAATCAGTCGTCCCAAATCGGCTTGTAATTGCGCCTGAGAGTTCAGCAGTTCGGCTCTGGAGGCTTCGAGTGCTGCAATGTCTCGGCGCAGTTCTTCGGCTCGTTGTTCGAGGCGATCGACTTCTGCGGCGACAGTCTCGCGATCGGGTGCGATCGGTGTCGGTTCCAGATTCACCACGGGATTCGCCGCTGCTGCGGTTTCCTCTGAAGGGGTTTCGGCGGCTTCGGCTTCCATTTCCGGTTCGCGTTCCGGTTCGATCGTGGCTTCGATCGCTTCGCTTTCAACCAATGATTCAGCTTCGACAGATTCCGCCTCGATGGGTTCTGCTGCGACGGGTTCGGCTTCAATTTCAGCCTCGTCAGAAGACGCCTCGAGGTCGATTTCCGTGGCGGCTGGGGGTTCCTCTACTGCGTTCTCGTCCGACTCCACTGAAGAAGAAACAGAAGAAGAAGTCGGTGCGATCGCAGGCGAGTCAGTCTCAGTATCCGACGGTTCGATCGGATCGTCGTCAAAGGGATCGGGAATTGCTGGAGATTCGGGAGTTTGATTTTCTTCGGGATTCATCGAAGCGTTTTTTCAAATAACAACAGCACCGCGTCAGAACGCCGCTAAGCTTTGGGACAGCGTTGTTCGAGACAGGCGCGTAACGTACTGGCGTCGAAGAGAACGGGCAGGAAGTGGATGCTCTTCTCTTCGCGAAAATAGAACAGAATGGGGACGGGTTGCCAGAAGATTGTCCAATTGAGCCATTCGCGATAGGGAAAGCGGCGGATTCGCTCGTTCGATCGATAGACATCGAGATCCGTTTCGGTGAATCTCAATCGAATCGTCGCCGCCTGAACCATCAGAAACAGTCCGAATAACGCCACCACAGACGCCACCCACACCTGAACGAGTAGCAGGGGAATCGCCGCTAACACCAAAACCGCTGGAATGGCGTAACTTGGCGAGAGTTCGACAACTTGCGTCGGTTGAATTTGGGGAGAAGAGACCGTCACGATTCGAGTACCTCTGGCTGAGCTTCTGGAGCAGGGGAGAGGGGGAGAAACTGTCAACTCTCAACTGTCCTCACTGTTCACTGTTCACTGCTGACTGTTCACTGTAAAAGCGGAGCAGGGGGAGAAATTGTCAATTATCAATTGTCTCATCTCCCCATCATCTGCAATCGCTCTCATTGTAATGGTCAATCTCGATCGCCTGCTTAGGCTTTCGGCTGTACCCAGACGCGCAAACCTTCGACGCGCAGGGATTTACCCCGGCTTCCACAAAACTGTCCGTCGGCGTAAACGGGGGTATCTCCCATGTTCTGAACGTGGGCGGAGTAGCACACGCTGTATTTGCTGGCTTCGGCACCGACTAACCGAACGGCGAACCCTTCGAGTTGGCGGTTTTCGTTCCGGGTTCCTAGATATTGCCCCGCTGACATCCAGGGGGTATCGCCGACACCGGCTAGGTGCGCCATGTACTCGATGTTCAATCCGGCGACGGGAGAGGCAAAACTGAGTTGCAATCCTTCGATCGCCTTCGATTGACCCCGCGTTCCGGCGAATTCTCGCGCCCCGAACTGGCGATCGCCCAAGCCTTGGATGTGAACCAAAACATTGAGAGGAACGGTTCCACTGGGTTGATTTTCAATGCCCAAACTCTTGGCACCGAAGACAATTAACGGTTCGTCGTCGGAGGGTTCGGCGGAGGGTTGGGCGGCTTTTTCCGTGGCGTCGCCCCACATCAGTAAGTCTTCGTTGGGAGAGGCGGGTTTGGGGGTCGTTGCGGCTGGGGTGGCGGCGGGTTGGGGTGGGTTGGTGGCGACGTAAAGTTTGCCTCGCGAGGCGGCGATGGAAACCGCTTGACCGAAAACTTTCACCAGGACGCTTTGTAAACTCGACCATTGGGCGTCAGTGAGGTTGTCCCCTTCGTCGATCGCCTTGAGGAGTTGACTGACGGGATGTTTGCCCGTTAGCAATTGGTTGACATCGGCGGGTAAGTCGGTTTCGGAAGCGTTTTCGACTTGGGTGCGAAACTGGCGCACTTGCTGTTTGTATTGGGCCAGGGGTGGAAATCCCGGTTGGTCTTGATGGTCTAACGCCAAGAAGCGATCGAGAAGGGCGATCGCCGAGGTTTTGGGATCGCGGGCTGCGGTAGCCTGTTGTTGTTGCAGCAGGGTTTTCAACGCCCCTAACGTGGTGCTGTCGGTGACGTTACCGAGTTGGGCGAGTTCGGATTCGAGGGCTGTTAGGCGATCGAGTAACGCTTTGGGATCGGGTTTCATCGTTAAAAATATCCAGAAGATTTCTAGAAGTTTGGAGAATGCTGTCCGCCGGGACGGTCGCCGCTGTCAGAAAAACGCTTAAAAACGTTCGTGACAAGCTATTTTATCCCGTCGCCGACCGTCTCCAACCGCTCTTAAAACTGCGGAACACCCGGATACGCCTTCGCCTTCGGGTGAACGCCTTCGCCACAAGTGCGCGGTGTCGGGAAAATCTTTCCGGGGTTCGCCAGTCCTTTGGGATTGAGAGCGTCTCGCACCCATTTCATGGTTTCGAGATCGGCGTCCGTAAACATTTCCGGCATATAACAGCGTTTGTCCGCCCCGATACCGTGTTCTCCAGAAATCGACCCTCCGGCTTTCACGCAGAGTTTCAAAATTTCGCCGCCCACTTCTTCGACTTCTTCGAGTTGTCCTTCTACGGCGTTGTCGTACAGTACCAACGGGTGTAAGTTGCCGTCTCCGGCGTGGAAGACGTTGGCGATTTTGTAGCCGCTACGCTGGCTGAGGGCTTCGATTTCTTTGAGAACTCCGGCTAACTGGGTGCGGGGAATTACGCCATCTTGGACGTAATAATCGGGACTCATGTGTCCGGCGGCGGCAAAGGCGGCTTTTCGTCCTTTCCAGAGTTTGGCACGGGTTTCGGCGTCGCGGGCAGAGGTGATGTTTCGCGCCCCGTTTTTTCGACAAATTTCGGCAACGCGGCGTTTGTTTTCGGCGACTTCTACGTCTAAGCCGTCGAGTTCTACCAGTAGAATCGCTTCGGCGTCGCGGGGATAGCAACCTGTCGCCACTACGTCTTCGACGGCGTTGATGCTGAGGTTGTCCATCATTTCCATTCCCGCCGGGATAATGCCGGAACTGGTGATGTCTTCGACGGCACTTCCGGCGGCTTCGATGCTGGTGAAGTCGGCGAGAACGACGCAGATGGCTTCGGGGGTTTTGAGGATTTTTAGGGTAATTTCGGTGGCGATGCCGATGGTGCCTTCGGAACCGACAAACAAGCCGGTGAGGTCGTATCCGGGCATTTCGGGGATTTCGCCGCCGAGCCCAGCGATCGATCCGTCTGGAAGGACTACGGTTAAGCCGAGGACGTGGTTGGTGGTGACGCCGTATTTCAAGCAGTGGACGCCGCCGGAGTTTTCGGCAACGTTTCCGCCAATCGAACAGATAATTTGACTGGAGGGATCGGGGGCGTAGTAAAATCCGCCGCCGCTGACGGCTTGCGTCACCCAGTTGTTGATGACGCCGGGTTGCACGACGACTCGTTGGTTCTCGTAGTCGATGTGGAGAATTTTCCGCATCAGGGCGGTGACGATGAGAACGCAGTCTTCGACGGGTAGCGCACCGCCGGAAAGTCCGGTTCCGGCACCTCGGGCAATCCAGGGCAGGTTGTAGCGATCGCAGAGTTTGACGGTTTCGGCGACTTGTTCGGTGGTGCGGGGAAGCACGACGAGGGCGGGTTTTTGGCGGTAGCTGGCTAAGCCGTCGCATTCGTAAGTCAGCAGTTCTTCTTTTCTTTGGACGACACTGTTTTTACCGAGGATTTCTTCAAAGGCTTTGGCGATGCGTTTCCAGTTGTTTTTTGAGGAGGATTTGAGGGAGAACATGGTTTTTTATGGGGAGTTCACCACAGAGACACAGAGGACACAGAGAGGTTATTTTGTGGGATTTTAAAGTTTCGCTCGAGTCGATATTTTTGTATTTTATGATGAATTTATCGTTTTGGGCAGTGTCGGCGTCGGAGGATGAGAGCGATCGGGGCGATCGCCAACCGACTTTTGGCAGACTATCCTAAGTTTTTTTAAATTAACTTATTTCTCTCTTGAGAAAAATGATATGATATGATATAAAATTAGAACTGTTTTGGCTCGATTGATAGCTTTTTATTTTAGAATTTATCTCGATATGCTAAACAGGATTTACGTCAACAATTTTCGCTGCTTTGAAAATTTCGAGCTTAAGCTTATCGACTGTCATGCCGCTTTGCTGATTGGAAAAAACGGCTCGGGAAAATCAACGGTTATGAGCGTTCTCGAGATTTTTCAAAAAATTGGGCGTAGCACGAACCGAGTTAAGGAAATTGTAGACGACAAAGATGCCTCGTATTATCGAACTTCAATTCCAATTCGCTTTGAACTCGAAGTTGAAATAGGCGATCGAATCTATGAATATCATTTGGCCTTCGAGCGTCCCGAAAATTTTAGTGAATATCGAGTCCTTGAAGAAACGCTAAAGGTGGACGGGGAAGCACTCTACTCTCGAGAACTCGCACAGGTGACACTTACTCGGGATGAAAGGGAAGTTCAATTTTTAGTAGATTGGCATTTAATTGCCTTGCCGATTATTCAAGAACAATCTTCATCCGATCCGCTTCGCATCTGGAAAGATTGGCTTTCACGTATTATTTTATTGTCTCCAGTTCCGCATTTAATGTTGTCAGAATCGAGTGGAGAAACGCTATATCCTAATCTTTACGCAGAGAATATCAGTAATTGGCTGACGGGTTTGTTGTCTCGTTATCCGGCATCCTATTCGGTTTTCGAGCAGTATTTGAGACAAGTCATTCCGGATTTGCGAGAATTTCGATACGAGCCGACGGGTAAATACTCTAAAGAATTAAAAGTAACTTTTGAGGGACGATCGACCTTTGAATTAAGTTTTGAAGACTTGTCAAGTGGCGAAAAATGCTTTTTTGTCGGTGCAGCCGTATTAGCTGCAAACCGAGCTTATCGTTCTCTGTTCTGTTTTTGGGACGAACCCGACAACCATTTATCTTTATCGGAAGTCGGACATTTCATAGTGTCCTTGAGAAAATCGTTTCAACAAAGTGAAAGTCAAATTTTAGTTACGTCTCACAATCCCGAGGCGATTCAAAGATTTTCTCGAGAAAATATCTTCGTGTTAGATCGAAAAAGCCATCTGGAACCGACGCTCGTTCGATTGGCAGAAGAACTCAATCTTTCGGAAGATATTATCACTTCGCTAGTTTGTGGAGATATCGAGCTTTGAGTCCGAACAAATTTAGCCCTCATCTCTTAATTTTACCAGAGGACGAAGCCACAAAAGATATTGCAAACGGCTTTCACAACAGTCTGAACGTCAATACTAGATCGCTCCAAATTTTACCGTTTGCCAAAGGCACAAAAGACGTTTTTGAAAAATTTGAACACGACCATATTTCTAAAATGCGTCAGTTTCGGCAGAGACGAATTCTGCTGTTGATTGATTTTGACGATGAATTTTTTGTCAACGATCCCGATCGCTCGAACATCCAAAGACGATTGGATTATATTGACAGTCGAATTCCTTCCGATCTTAAAGAGAGAACGTTTGTTCTTGGCGCGCGAGACGAACCGGAAACTTTACGTTCGACTGTCAAGATGAGTTTCGAGACGATCGGGAACGAACTTGCTCGAGATTGTCCCCATTCTCAAAGTGAGTTGTGGAATCACGAAATGCTTCGACATAACGATCGAGAACGAGAACGGTTGATGCGATCGTGTGGAGAGTTTTTATTTCGCCAATTCAAGTTTGAAATGCAACGGTCTCCGATCCCTGACTATAAAATACCTCAGAAGGGGTTCGATAGTCAAGAGATTTTCGAGGACGATCGTTGAGTAAATCTACTGCTTTTTTTACCGCATCCGGTGACAAGA
>NZ_JAQNCQ010000359.1:0-53573 GCF_028368005.1 Geitlerinema sp. CS-897
AATCTTGTCACCAGATGCGGTCAAAAAAGCAGTAGATTTACTCAACGATCGTCCTCGAAAATCTCTTGACTATCGAACCCCTTCTGAGGTATTTTATAGTCAGGGATCGGAGACCGTTGCATTTCAAACTTGAATTGGCGTTCTTTAAGTCTTAACCTAGATCGGAAATTGCAAATGGTGGTGGGCATTACCTACCACCAATCTTTTTTGATATCAAAACTTCACAAACGTCAAACATAAAAACATAGTTTGGAGTAGGTTAGGTTTCAGCTTCGCTCAACCCAACAGCCGCAAAATTGAGTGCTAAAGCTTGCATTTGATACAAAATCCGAATTTCAAACACTGGTTTTTTTAACCCGATACGCCCTTATATCCCCCTCTCCAAAGGAGGGCTAAAGGGGGATGTGGTGAAGACTTCTTAAAAACCCAGCTTATCGGAAAAGAACTCCATTTCGTATTACCAAATAGCCTAAAAAACTATTTTTTTGTTATAATTTACGCCAAAAAACAAGTTGATTTGATAAACGGCGATCGATCTTACCGATATCTGACTTACAAAAAATACTCTGTCACGAGCCTGCCCCCAAAAACTAAAAAATACGGCACAATATCAAACGGTCTTTCCAAACAACTAGGTTTATGCAAAACCCAAATTCCGTTATCTCAGGAGTGAACGTCAACCCAGAACGCCTAAGAACAGGCATCCAAAACATCCAAAACTACTTCTTCAGCCAACAACATCCCGACGGCTACTGGTGGGCGGATCTCGAATCCAACGTCACCATGCTCGCCGAAGTCGTTTTACTCCACAAAATTTGGAATACGACCAACCGTATTTCCCTCAACAAAGCCGAAGCGTTCTTACGTCGAGAACAGCGAGAACACGGCGGTTGGGAACTCTGTTACGGCGACGGCGGCGAACTCAGTACCTCCGTCGAAGCGTACATGGCGTTACGCTTGTTAGGTGTCGATCTCGATGACGAAGCCCTCGTCAAAGCCCGAAAATTCATCTGCGATCGCGGCGGAATCAGCAAAACCCGAATCTTCACCAAACTGCACCTCGCCCTCATCGGATGCTACGACTGGCGGGGACTTCCTTCCATTCCGCCCTGGATTATGCTGCTTCCCGGCGACGCCCCCTTCAGCATTTACGATATGTCTAGTTGGGCGCGGGGGAGTACCGTTCCCCTGATTATTGTCTTCGATAAACAACCAGTTTTTCCCGTCGAACCCAAGTTTACCCTCGACGAACTCTACAGCGAAGGCGTCGAAAACGTAAAATACGATCTTCCCAAAACCGGCGATTGGGGCGATTGGTTCGTCGAACTCGACAACGGCTTTAAATTCGCCGAACAGTTGAACCTGGTTCCCTTCCGCGAAGAGGGTTTAAAAGCCGCCGAACAGTGGGTGTTAGAACGTCAAGAACCCACCGGAGACTGGGGCGGAATAATTCCGGCGATGCTCAATTCCATGTTGGCGTTGCGCTGCTTGGAGTACGATGTGGCCGATCCCGTCGTCGAGCGGGGATTCCAGGCGATCGATCGCTTCGGCGTCGAAACCGAAAACGCTTATTGGGTGCAGCCTTGCGTGTCTCCCGTGTGGGATACCGCCTGGGTGGTTCGCGCTTTAGTCGAATCGGGAATCGCCCCCGACGACGAACGGGTGGTGAAGGCGTCGCAGTGGCTGCTAAACGAGCAAATTCTCGATCGCGGCGATTGGGCGGTGAAAAATAAAAACGGCGAACCGGGCGGTTGGGCGTTCGAGTTCGACAACCGCTTCTATCCCGATCTCGACGATTCGGCGGTGGTGGTGATGACCCTCAACCAAGCCAAACTCCCCGACGAGAACGGAAAACAGGCGGCGATCGCTCGCTGCGTGCGCTGGATGATGTCGATGCAATGTCGCGATGGCGGTTGGGCGGCGTTCGATGTGGACAACGACAAAGACTGGTTGAACGCTCTCCCCTACAGCGACTTAAAAGCCACGATCGATCCCCCCACGGCGGACGTCACCTCGCGAGTCTTGGAAATGGCGGGAGAATTGGAGTCAGATTCCCACGACGCGCCCTTGAAGCGGTATCGCCAGCAATTTCAACAGGCGTTGAGTTACGTAGTTCGCGAACAAGAAGCCGACGGTTCCTGGTTCGGGCGTTGGGGCGTCAACTACATTTACGGAACCAGCGGTGCGCTCTCGGCGTTAGCGTTAGTCGCCCCGGATACCCACCGTGAGGCGAGCGATCGTGGCGTCTCCTGGCTGGTTAGCGTCCAAAACGACGATGGCGGCTGGGGCGAAACCTGTCGCAGTTACGACGATCCTGCGTTGAAAGGACGAGGCGACAGTACCGCTTCTCAAACTGCATGGGCGTTAATCGGTTTGTTAGCCGTTGGGGAGGCGACGGGTTCCTGGGAACGGGAAGCGATCGATCGCGGAATCAACTATCTCCTCGACACGCAAAAGCCCGACGGTTCCTGGTTTGAAGCCTACTTCACCGGAACTGGATTCCCCAGCCATTTCTATCTCAAGTACCACTACTATCAGTTGTACTTCCCCTTATTGGCGTTAGGGCGCTATCGCAAAGCCTTCGGAGAGCGTTAAAATCCCAGACTCCCAAAAAAGATCCCCGGCATCTCCAAGATGCCGGGGATCTCGCCCGAAGCTAGGGATCTCGCCCAAGATTTTGCTTGAGAAAAATCCAAATCTCAATCGATTTTATCGGCGTTGGCACGATACCAGTCGATGGTATTTTTCAACCCTTCTTCAAAACTCACCTGAGCTTCAAAGCCAAACCGTTCTTTCGCCCGTTGGGTGTCCAAACAGCGGCGAGGTTGTCCGTTGGGTTTGTCTCTTTGCCAAGCAATTTCGCCGTCGAACTCCATCAGTTTACAAATTAACTCGATGAGGTCGCGAATCGAAATTTCCGAATTCGTTCCCAAGTTCACGGGATCGGGATCGTCGTATAACTGCGTCGCCATGACGATACCTCGCGCCGCATCCGTCGAATATAAAAATTCCCGCGTCGGCGAACCGTCGCCCCACACGGGAATCGTTTTTTCCCCTCTCTGCTGCGCTTCGTGAACTTTGCGAATCAACGCCGGTATCACGTGGGAACTTTGGGGGTTGAAGTTATCTTCGGGTCCGTACAGGTTCACCGGAAGCAAGTAAATGCCGTTAAATCCGTACTGGAGGCGATAGGCTTCCAACTGTACCAACAACGCCTTTTTTGCAATGCCGTAAGGGGCGTTCGTCTCTTCAGGATAACCGTTCCAAAGGTCGTCTTCCTTAAACGGAACTGGCGTAAATTTAGGATAGGCGCAGATGGTTCCCACACAGGTAAATTTCTCGACGCCTGCCTCGTAAGCCGAATGGACGAGCTGCGCCCCCATCATCAAGTTGTCGTAAAACAACTCGGCGGGTTTCTCGCGATTGAGACCGATTCCGCCCACGTGAGCCGCCAAGTGAACGATGATATCTTGATTTTCCACCACTCGCTGACAGTCCGAGAGCTGGCGGAGGTCGCAATCTTTCGATCGCGGAACGGTAATTTTATCGGGATTGGCTCCGGCTTCGATCAGTTGGGCGACCACTTGACGGCCGAGGAATCCCGCACCCCCCGTCACCACAATTCGTTTGTCCGCTAACGCTAAACCAGCCATGAGAGTGCCTCGCTGTTATCGAGAATCTTAAAGAGCATCGTACCGAACGCTGCCCGAGAGGGAGAATTGAGAGAACGGCGAATCTCTCCCAATTCTCAGGCGATCGCATTTAATCGACAGTATTCACGGCCTCTTGCCGAATAAACGCGCGATCGTCGGGGGCTTTTCCGCCTTCTTTCGGAGAAGGCAACCCTAACGCCGCCATATCCGCATCGACCATTAACTGAACCAACTCCTCGAACGTCACCGACGGTTCCCAACCCAGATTTTTCTTCGCTTTCGTGGCGTCGCCGATGAGCAAGTCCACCTCAGCCGGACGTAAATAACGGGGATCGAACTCGACGAAATCCTGCCAGTCTAAACCCACGTAGGTAAACGCCAAATCGAGAAATTCGCGAATCGAGTGGGTTTCGTTGGTGGCGATGACGTAATCGTCTGGTTCGTCCTGTTGCAGCATCAGCCACATCGCCCGCACGTAGTCTTTGGCATAACCCCAGTCTCGCTTGGCGTCGAGGTTGCCCAAAAACAGTTTTTTCTGCATTCCACCGACGATTCGCGCCACGGCTCTCGTGATTTTGCGCGTGACGAAGGTTTCCCCCCGTCGCGGCGATTCGTGGTTGAACAGAATTCCGTTACAGGCGAAGAGGTTGTAAGACTCGCGGTAGTTAACCGTTTGCCAGTGGGCGTAAACTTTGGCGCAAGAATAGGGACTGCGAGGGTAGAACGGGGTCGTTTCCTTTTGGGGAATTTCTTGAACCTTGCCGAACATTTCTGACGACCCCGCTTGATAGAAGCGCACTTCGTTTCCGGTACGCTGCTGGTAGTCGCGAATGGCTTCGAGCAAGCGCAACGCCCCCATGGCCACGGTGTCCACTGTATATTCCGGCGAGTCGAAACTCACGCGCACGTGAGATTGAGCGCCGAGGTTGTAAATTTCGTGGGGTTGTACCTGTTCGAGCAGACGGCGCAAGGTGGTTCCGTCGGTTAAATCGCCGTAGTGGAGAAACAGGCGGGCGTCTTCACTGTGGGGATCGACGTAGATGTGATCGATGCGATCGGTATTGAACGTCGAGGTTCTGCGGATAATGCCGTGAACCTGATACCCTTTCTCTAAGAGAAGTTCGCTCAGGTAAGAGCCGTCCTGACCCGTAATCCCCGTAATTAGCGCTCGCTTCGCTTCGGTCATAGTTACTGAATCCTCATTCGCTTACGACAAGGTCGAACCCAAGTCACTTGTCACCCATTAAAGTCTCCCCGAGCGGCGATCGTCCACACTCGAAATCGAGGGGCGATCGTTCAGTCGGCTGACGCGATCGCTCTGGTGACGGTTGCTCGTCGGGTCGGATCGACCTTAGTAGGCGCCGTTGTTTTTGGGAAAAACGATGACACCGATCGTTTTGACAGCAATCCAAATATCCATCCAGAGACTGCCAGCGTTTACGTAGTAGACATCGATTTTTACCCGCTTTTCGTAAGGGATGTCGTTGCGTCCGGAAACCTGCCACAATCCCGTAATTCCCGGTCGAATGGTCAACACTTTATCGATATAGCGTCCGTATTTGGAAAGTTCTTCGACCACTAAGGGACGAGGACCGACGACACTCATGTCTCCTTTTAGAACGTTCCAAAACTGCGGAAATTCATCGAGACTGGTAAAGCGTAAAAAGCGACCGATCCAGGTGATTCTGGGATCGTCTTTAAGCTTGAAGTTGTCTTCAAATTCTTCCCGAAGTTGAGGAGAAGTCTCCATAATCTGCTCTAGCACGGCGTCGGCATTAGGAACCATGGTTCGGAATTTAATACATCCGAAAATCCTTCGATTTTTTCCGACGCGTTCTTGAACGTAAAAAACCGGCCCGGGAGAGCTGATAAAAATTAGGAGCGCTAATAACAGATAAACTGGCGAAAAGAAGACGAGAACAAAAGTCGAAAACGCGATATCGAACAGTCGTTTGCTGACGGCTCCGCTCGGTTCGTCGAGATCGATAGCGAGGAATCGCGCCAGTGCCTCCGATAGACGGGGACTGAATCCACGTTTGACAAACGCCCACAGTCCTTTACCGGAGATGAGTTGGCTATTGGCAGTCATCTTACTCCTTTCGATTCACACCACACACACTGTCCTGATATTAAAGCCATATCGATCGGCTTCGATCGCACTCGAGGCGATCGTTATGAGGACAGGACACTCACTTCGTCTGGCGTACCAGAGCGAAAGTCACGATAACAGCGTTCTAGGAACGATAAATAACGCTGTTGGAAAATTGTAGGGGCAAACCGAGCCGAATGCGATCGCGCGGCGGCGGAATTAAACTGCGATCGCACGGTTTCAAAGGTTTTGACGGCTTCGATGAGAGCGGTTTCGGTTTGTTCGTCAAAGAACAGGCCGGTTCCGTTTTCTCCCCAAGTTCGCAAGTCGCGCACGGTTTCGAGAGCGCCACCCGCACCGTAGGCGATGACGGGCGTTCCGCAGGCTTGGGCCTCCACCGGTGCCATGCCGAAATCTTCACAAGCGGCGTAGACGAAGGCTTTGGCGTTCGAGAGGTATCGATCGACCACCTCGTCGGGTTGTGCGCCTAAAATTTCGACGTTCGGTTTGGCGATCGCTTGCAGGCGATCGCGCAGCGGCCCGGTTCCGATCACCACCAAGGGTTCCCCTAACTGATTGAAGGCTCGCACGATCGGCTCGACTTTTTTGTAGCTTACGAGTCGAGAGACGATGACATAGAAGTCTTGTTTCTGTTCGACGAATGGAAATCGTTCGACGTTCACCGGCGGATAAATCACTTCGGCTCGCCGTCGGTAACACCGCCAAATTCGCCGAGCGGTATGTTGGGAATTGGCCGCGAAGTAATCGACGCGGTTGGCAGAAATAACGTCCCACTGACGCAAATAATGCAGGAGCGCCCGCGTTAGAGCGCCGGGAAGCCCCCGCCCCGCCCGAGATCCCCGAAGATAGTCAAACGTTAGATCCCAGGCGTAACGCATGGGCGTATGACAGTAACACAGGTGCATTTGGTGCGATCGCGTCAACACCCCTTTGGCGACGGCGTGAGACGATGACAGAACGATGTCGTATCCCTCTAAATCCAACTGTTCGATCGCCAGCGGTAACAAAGGTAAGTATTTCTGAACGCCGCGACGGGCGAACGGAAGGTTCTGTAAAAACGTCGTTTTGATGGGGCGTTTGTAGAGATAACTCTCGGGATTCGACGACTCGAAATCGACGAGGGCATAAAGATCGGCCGCGACGTGCTGTAAAATCTCTCGCACCACCAGTTCCGAGCCGCCCGTTGCTTCTGGGGTCAACCACTCGTGAACCAGTGCAATTTTTGAAGTGTCCCAATCTGGCATCGTTTGCCCGCGTCCCACATCACACCACCACAACATCAGGTTACGATACCGTATTTCATCGACCGGGCGATCGCACCCGGAGGGGATTTGTCCGGTACGATATTTTGTCAGTTGGGAATTCCATTCCATTATTCTGTAAAGAGCCAACGGAATTTATCCTGAGTGGGTGTGTGTGTGACTTCAATTCCTCCGATCGATTTAGGACAACAATATCGAACCCTCGCCTCGGAAGTCGAAACCGCCGTATTGAAGGTGATGGCATCGGGTCGTTACATCGGCGGCGACGGCGTGACTCAGTTCGAGCAGCAGTTTTCCGACTACGTGGGAACGAACTACTGTGTTTCTTGTAATTCCGGTACGGATGCCCTGTATTTGGCACTGAGAGCCTTGGAAATTGGAAAAGGAGACGAGGTCGTCACGACTCCCTTTTCCTTTTTTGCCACCGTGGAAGTCATCAGTGCGGTGGGGGCGACTCCCGTATTCGTCGATATCGACCCGACGACGTTTAATCTGAACGTGGCAGCGGTGAAAGCGGCGTTGAGCGATCGCACCAAAGCAATCCTTCCGGTTCACCTGTTCGGCCGTCCGGTGGAGATGTCAGCATTGATGGAGATATCTGCTTCGCGAAACATTGCGATCGTCGAAGACTGCGCCCAAGCTACGGGGGCGACTTGGAACGGCCGTCAAGTGGGTAGTTTCGGACGCATCGGCTGTTTTAGCTTTTTCCCCACGAAAAATTTAGGAGGCTTTGGCGACGGCGGGGCGATGACGACAAACGACCCTGAGTTAGCCCGTCGTTTGCGGGTGCTGAAAGAACATGGTTCGACCCGACGCTACGTCCACGAGGAAATCGGCATTAACAGCCGTCTCGACGCAATACAGGCGGCGATTTTACAGGTCAAGCTGGGGTATCTCGACAAATGGAACGCCCAGCGGCGAGAAATCGCCCGTCGTTACGCGGAATTGTTACGGCCGATTCCTCACGTCGTTTTACCGTCAGAGTCCGATAACGGCGGCGAGAGCGTGTGGAATCAGTATACGATTCGCCTGAGTACCCCCCTCGATCGCGATCGCGTCCGCGAATCTCTCCAAACTCTCGGTGTCAGTACGATGGTGTACTATCCGATTCCACTCCACCGCCAACCCGTCTATCGCGAGTTAGGCTACGACGAGGGCAGCTTTCCCGCCGCCGAGACAGTCTGTCGCGAGGTGTTGTCGTTACCCATGTTCCCCGAACTGACGCCAGACCAACAACAGGCGATCGCCTATCGTCTCAAAGAAGCGATCGGTGATTGAGAGGGAACTGCGAAATCAATCGATCGAAATCTCCTGACCGTTCATGCCGACGTCGTCTTGCCATTCGATATCGGGCATTTGCTCGAAGGTTTGGCGAACGGCGTCTTCCCAGTACCTGCGAATTTTCGCCAGATAGGGGCTACCGAGACGCAACCGTAGCCGATGGCGAATTTCAAAGGTGTCCCGCTGGTACATGAGGACGTTAATCGGTGGACCGACGGAAATGTTCGATTTCATCGTCGAATCGATCGACAAAACAGCACTTTTGACGACGAGATCGAGGGGAGTGTCGAAGGCGAGCAGGCGATCGAGGATGGGTTTGCCATATTTCGTTTCGCCGATTTGTAGAAATGGCGTTTCGGGAGTAGCTTGAATGCAGTTCCCTTGACGGTATACCAGAAACAGCATGGGGTCTTCGCCCGCGACCTGTCCTCCCACGAGAAAGTTACATTGAAAATCGATATTATCTCGCTTGAACCAAGGGCGATCGAGGTCTTGAACGTCGCGGATTTTGCCTCCAATGTAACGGGCGACATCGTAAAGACTCTCGAGGGTGTAGAGGTTCGGTTCCACTTGATGTTTGATGTCCCGTTTGACTTCCTGCATCACCGATTGCGTCACCGATAGGTTGCCACTCGTACACAAGACGATCGCCCGATCGCCCGGTTGCGCGAAATCGAAAAGCTTGTGGTAGGTCGAAATATAATCGACCCCCGCGTTCGTGCGCGAGTCGGCACCAAACACGAGACCGTCAGCGTTCAAGATGCCAAGACAGTAGGTCATCGAGTTCCTTCAGTAAATTGTTCGATAAATGAGAGGCCGTCCGGCCGTCAGCGCCAAGCAGTTCGATCTTACCGGAAGCGTGACGGGCAGGTACAGTCACTATTGCGCCGTTTTTCTCGAAAATCGCGATCGAGGGTCGGACGCTTCTATGTCATAATATTTAACAGTTTTTTTAAGGTTGGCTGACACCACCCACACGCCGAGTCATGGATACCCAAGAATCCAACGATCTGCAACCCGATCGAGAGGGACAATCGGAATCGCCCGAACTTGATCGCTACGAGTGTCGCGCCTGCGGCTACGTTTACGAACCCGAACTCGGAGACGACGCGCGGAACGTCGCACCGGAAACTACTTTTGAGGAGTTACCGGTCTCTTGGCGCTGTCCAGTTTGCGGCGCACGCAAGACGGCCTTTGCCAACGTCGGCCCGAAAGGAACGGCATCTGGGTTTAAAGAAAACTTCGGGTACGGCTTGGGGGTCAACCAACTCACGCCGACTCAAAAAACACTGTTAATTTTTGGCGGGTTAGCCTTGGCATTTTTGTTTATGCTCAGCCTCTACGGTTTGAGGTAGACGGTCTGCCAGTAAGCTAACACCCATAACTCGCCTGAGTTGCTCGCGACTCACCCCTGCGTTTCGAGGATTGACGACCGACCACGATTGAAATACCCGATGAAAGCTATCCTGCAACGTTTCAAACCGATCGCGATCGCGCTGGCTGTAGTTTTCCTACTGGTCGGATGCAGTTATGCGCCGCCGCTCGAAGGAAATCCCTGGCAAGTGCGATCGTTACCCACCGACTCGACGTTTTCCGACCTTGCCTTCACCGACGACCTTTCCCGAGGTTGGCTCGTCGGCAGCAATGCCACCCTGTTCGAGACGGACGACACCGGGAAAACCTGGAAAGCTCGTCCCTTAGATTTCGAGGGGGAAAAGGTTCGGTTGAACTCCGTCAGCTTTTCCGGTGACGAGGGCTGGATCGTCGGCGAACCAGCAGTCTTGCTTCACACGCTCGACGGTGGAGACACCTGGTATCGCGTTCCCTTAAGCGAAAAACTACCGGGAAGTCCCAGCACCATTACCGCCTTGGGTCCTCACTCGGCAGAAATGACCACCAACGTCGGTGCGATTTACCGCACGGAGAACGACGGTCAAAATTGGACGGGACTCGTGCAGGAAGCCCTCGGCGTGTTTCGGAATATTTCTCGTGCTGAAGACGGAAAATATGTCGCCGTCTCTTCTCGCGGCAACTTCTTCTCGATTTGGAATCCCGACGGCGATACCTGGCAACCGTTCAACCGCCAAAGCTCTCGTCGCCTGCAAAATATGGGGTTTGGTCCCGACGGCAGCTTGTGGGTTTTGGCTCGAGGCGGACAGTTGCAGTTTAGCGAACCCAACGATCCCGAAAGTTGGCTCGAACCGCTTTATCCCGAATTCTCGACCAGTTGGGGACTGCTCGATTTGGCCTATCGCACCCCCGAGGAAATGTGGGTCGTCGGAGGAGGGGGTAACTTAATGGTGAGCTTTGATGGCGGTCAGACTTGGTTGAAAGATCGCGAAATTGAAGACGTTCCCTCTAACTTAAACCGCGTTAAATTTATTAACCCGGAGTTAGGCTTTATTTTGGGTCAACGCGGAACGTTACTGCGTTACGAAGGGCCGTCAGAAGCAGCGTAAACTGAAAATCGAGCCGCCGCCTTCGGGTGGCGGTTGCTTGTGAGTGTATCGCTGTTTTTGTATGATAGGGTTTGAGTTTTAAGCTATTGTAAGGAGACGTTTAACAACATGGCTGGTACTACTGGAGAGCGTCCGTTTTCAGACATTATTACGAGTGTTCGCTACTGGCTGATCCACGCTGTAACGATTCCAATGTTGTTCGTTGCAGGGTGGTTGTTCGTCAGTACGGGTTTGGCTTACGATGTGTTCGGCACGCCGCGTCCCGATGAATACTACACCAAACAGCGCCTGGAATTGCCGATCGTTTCCGATCGCTTTGAAAGTCGCCAGCAAATCGAAGAATTTATCAAATAAACCGAGACAATCGCTGTTTAACGTGAGGTTTTAACCATGACTAATCCCTCGAACGAACCCGTTTCCTATCCGATTTTTACCGTTCGCTGGATTGCCGTTCACACCCTGGCCGTTCCCACGATTTTCTTCTTGGGCGCGATCGCCGCTATGCAATTCATTCAACGCTAGGAGTTATCCATGCCTACGAGAGAACCGAACCCCAACCGCCAGCCCGTCGAATTAAACCGCACGTCCCTCTATTTGGGATTGCTGCTAATTTTCGTTCTGGGCATTCTGTTTTCGAGTTACTTTTTCAACTAAATCGACGTTGAATCGATCGTTCCTCTCTGTTGTTGAGTGAAGTCTAAGGAAATTACCCCCATGTCTGGAGATACCCGTATTCCCCTTTGGATCGTAGCCACGATCGCTGGACTCGGTGCAGTCGGAATCCTGGCGCTCTTTTTCTACGGATCTTACGTCGGCGTCGGTTCGGCGATGTAAGACGGCGAAATTCAAGATTCGCCTGCGATCGACCTTCTCACTCGAGGAGGTCGATTTGTTTTGTGCGCCTTGTTTTGTTTGCCTCTGTGTTCTCTGTGTCTCTGTGGTGAACATTTGTTGAAACTCAGCTTATCGAAATAACTCCCGCTCCAGTACCACATTTTTATCAAAAAAGCAATACCCCCAACCTTAAAAAAGTTGGGGGCAAACTCGAGTCGAGCGATTCGCCATTAATAAGCGTCTTGAAGCTCGTAGAAATCGGGGGAAATATAATCCTTCCGCAGCGGCCAACCTTTCCAGTCTTCCGGCATCAACAACCGTTTCAAATTGGGATGTCCTTCGTAGACGATGCCGTACATATCGTAAGACTCGCGCTCTTGCCAATCCGCCCCTTTCCAAATCCAGTACACCGACGGCACTTTCGGATTGGTTCGAGGTAAAAACACTTTCAGACGAACTTCTTCCGGCTGGCGTGCGTTGTCGCTGACTTTAATCAGGTGGTAGAAACTCACCAACTCACCACCCGGGCCAGTATCGTAAGCGCCCTGACATTGCAAATAGTTGAAACCGTAGGCGTACAATGCCGTGGCGACCGGAATCAAAACTTCCGCGTCTACCTTCAGCATTTCCACCCCCAGATTGTCCCGTTCGAGGGCGTCGTGGCTAAAGCCGTTGTCCGTCAGCCAACTTGACACCGGACCGGCGGGAACGGGTTTGTTTTCCTGGTTTTCTTGAGCTTGTTCGGCTTGATTTTGAGACTCTTCAGCCACGGCTTTCCTCCTGCTTGACGGTAGATTGAAGAGCGGGGGGAACGGGCATTCCCATCGCTTCGGTGAGTTCCTTCGGCGGCGTGTGACGCGCTTGAGAGCGCATATATTCACCCGTGAGGATCGGATCGACCGATTTCATCTTATGAGAAATCGTATGATAGCGGTGGGTTTGTTGGTTCTGACCCCGTTCGATTAACGACTCGTTAGCGACTTTTTTCCGCAGTTTGACGATCGCATCGAAAATGGCTTCTGGACGCGGGGGACATCCGGGGATGTAAACATCGACGGGGATGAGTTTGTCAACGCCACGCACCGCACTCGGGGAATCGACGCTGAACATTCCGCCGGTGATGGTGCAAGCTCCCATTGCGATGACGTATTTCGGTTCGGGCATCTGTTCGTACAGACGCACGACAGCCGGTGCCATTTTCATAGTGATGGTGCCGGCGGTGATGATTAAGTCCGCTTGTCGCGGGCTGTTGCGCGGGACTAAGCCGAAGCGATCGAAGTCGAATCGAGAGCCGATCAGTGCGGCAAACTCGATGAAACAGCACGCCGTCCCGTACATCATCGGCCAGAGACTCGACAGACGCGCCCAGTTGTAGAGGTCGTCTACCGTCGTCAAAACGATGTTTTCCGAGAGTTCTTGCGTCACTTGCGGACGCTCGGGAGGGTTAAACAGTTTTTGCGCTGATGGATTTGTTAGATTTGCGTTGTCGCTCATGACCATTCCAATGCTCCTTTACGCCAGGCGTAAACTAAGGCAATCACTAGGATCGCGATAAAAATCAGCGCTTCGATAAACGCCAAGAGTCCCAGTCGGTGAAATGCCACCGCCCAGGGATACAGAAAGACTGTTTCCACATCGAAGACGACGAAGACCAGCGCGAACATATAGTAGCGAATGTTGAACTGAATCCACGCCCCGCCGATGGGTTCCATGCCGGACTCGTAAGTGGTGTTGCGCTCTAAACCCAAGCTTTTGGGTCGGACTAGCTTCGAGACGGTCAAGGCCAGAACTGGCACGAGACCGCAGATAATCAGGAAGCCTAGGAAATATTCGTAACCGCTGAGAACAAACACAGGTGCTAACGTCTTTACTTATATTTACACTCATGATAATCGAGGGATCGCGAGATCTCAAGGAACGTTAAGGGCGCAGGCGCAAACCTACCCGTTGCGATCGCCCTTGAATTCTCAGCTTCGCCAATCCTCGACCAGTCCTTAGTTTAGGGCAACGAGGGCCTGGGTAGATAGAGGCGATCGAATGCGATCGCTTATCGCTGTCATTGGAACTTTCGTTCGATATTTATCGAACTCAGATCGACACCGAAGCTAATCCGAACAGGGTTTCTCCTCAAATCCTCGGTTATCGCGAAGCTGCACGTGACACGATCGCAAAATTGCCCCGGTTCCATCGCCGCGATTCCCCACCACCGAGTTATTGCGTCCTCCAGCTTTAGCAGAGACGGTAATACTTCCACCAACGCGATTGTTTTCGACTCGGACGTTTTCCATCGAATGGGGGCGATCGTTCGTGTCGGCGACGACGTATACCGCTGAAGTGTCTGCATAAGCAGGCGGTTCGATGTCATTGTCGGCGATCGCCACGTTGCGAATATCCCCCACTTTATACAATCCGATATAAGCGTTACCGCGATTGGCGCGAATTGTCGCCCCGTTGACAGTCGTTCCGCCACAACAGGCTTGAATCAAAATCCCTTCCCCGTCTACGCTGAGATAGTTGGTACTTCCCAAACGGTGACGGTACACCTCGAAGTCGTTCCCGGTAACCTCAACGTTCCACCCCGACCAATCGATCCCCCGATTTTCTAGGGTATTCGCACCGCGCGGTTCTCGCAATCCCGTCGCGTCCGTCCACCATTGTTTGTTGCGATCGTCGCGAATTACGTTATCGCGAACGATTAACCCGTCCCCGGCGGCGTGAATGGCGACGCGCATGGTGTGATACACCCAGTTGTCGCGAATTGTAACGCCTTTGCGAAACAGTTCGGGGGCAGTTTCTGGGGTTTCTGACGGCTCGAATTGCCCCGATCGATTGACGATGATTCCGTAGTGATTCCCGTAATGAAACGGGACTTTACTGCCGTCGTTGTAGGTTATGACTTCGGTGCGATCGAGGGATTTTACGGTATATCCCGGCTGATCGAAATTGTCGGTAATGGCATCGTTAACGCGATTGTTTGCCACTAAAACGTTTTCGCGAGCGTCGATGTCAATATTTGCCGCGAAGCGATAACTGTAACGAAACCAGGGTTTTTGAAACGAGCGATCGGGAACGTTCGGATCGGGTTCGGCGACGTTGTTACTGCGAACGCCAAAGACGACGATATTTCGAGATTCGGTAATTTTGGGATTTCCTGAAAATTTGATTCCAGCGCGATCGATATCGAGATCGATCAAACCGATTTTATTATCACGATCTGCGTCTTTTGTCAATATCTGTTTGAACGCCGTTTCGTTGGGCGTGCCGTTTCCCGAAAATCGAGGTTCGTATTTCGGAAATTCTAAACGCGTCGGCGGTCGAAAGTCCGAGGATTTCGCATCTGTCACTGCTGGCGTCGCCCCTCGCAGCACCACACCGTCTGCTAACTCCAAATTCTCCGAAAAACGATAGGTTCCAGCCGGGAAGTACACCACGCCACCGCCGTTGTTTGACGCGGTATCTCGAGCCAGAAGAAACCGCTCGTCGAGGCTGTTTCCGGGGAAATCTTCGATGTTGTAAACGCACTGCCAGCGAATCTCGTTCGTCCAAGGATAGGCAGAATTTCCGTAGGCGGCGGCGATGGGATTATCGGTTTCGCCGGGGGTGGAAGTTCCGCAATTGTTAACGAAACGAGGGAGAGACACGGGCGTTGAGGCTTCGGTGTTCGGCGATCGCATCGAAACGGCTTCGCTACCGGGATAGGTTCGGTACAGAATATAACTCCCGAGGACGAACGCTAGAGACAACAGTGCGATCGCCACGTATTTCCATTTGCGAGGAAAGTTCACCTATCGCCTCCGTGGATATCTCGAACCGCCTCAAACACCAATCCCTTCTTCGATCGCATCCAATTCTGGCACGGCCTCTTCCGACGGCGGTAAACTCGTCTCCGCATCGTCGCCACCGTCACCCGAAGCACTACTCGAGGGTAGCCAGTTGAGAAACGGTAACGGCAGTAACGTACTCAAATTCGTGACAACCACCAACAGCCAGAGATTCTCGAAATTGGTTTCGGTGATGTTCATCCAGTGCATCAACATCGCACCGAACTCGTAAGACACCATCCCCGCAATGTTCGACACCGACATCAACAGGGCGAACAACGTGGCTTCGACACCACTCGGACACAACCGCGCTGCCAAGACTAACACGGGCATAAACGCAATTTGTCCCATCACCGTTAACACGAGACTGTCGCCGAGACTGAACCAGCGATCGTCGATACCGATCGCGCGGTTGGCGTGTGTGACGAGGAGTAACGCCGTCATCCCCAATACTGCCGAGAGTACCGTAGACCAGGCGAAAATGGTGCGGAAGGGAACGGATTTAAAGAACCGCTGAAACAGCCAAATTCCCACCAGCGAGGCAATACTCGTCACCAAACGGACTCGTCCGAGAAATTCCGGTTGAAAGTTCAGTTCGTTGGTGGTGAAGTAGAAAAAGGCAGCGTCGGCGGTTGGCGTCGCTTGCCACAGGAACAGAAACGCCGTCGGAAGCCAAATCGCTTTCTGTGTCACGGCATTTTTCAGTTGTCCGACTTGCTTCTTCACGCTGTCGAAGTGGATGCGATCGCGCGTCGGTTCTTCAGCAATCAGCCAAGCGACACAGGAGACAATCAGCGGAAACGTCGCCGTAATCGAGAACATGGTGCGCGTACTGAAGATTTCCAGCAGCGAACCGCTGAGATAAGCGGTAATCAATCCCCCCAACGCCGACGCTCCCCAACTCACCGATTGCAGGGAACCGGCGTCGCTTTGGGACTCTTTTCTCGCTCGTTCGACTACGAGGGAATCGACGATGACATCGCTCACCGCCACGGAAAGCGAACCGAGAGAAATGGCGGCGATCGCCTGCCAAGGGCGCGTCACCACCGTAGCCAGCGTCAGCCAGGAAAACGCCCCCAGAAACCCCGAGAGAATCAAATAGGGGCGGCGACGATAGCCGAAAATGGGCAATCCATCGGAGATGAAGCCAAACAGCGGTTTAATCGTCCAAGGGAGGGCGACAATCCCCAACAGGGCAGAGGTTTCCGCCGGACTGAGGCCGAGATCGTCTTTGAGGAAAAAGCTGACGGCGAGACGGGCTAACCCTAGAATTCCCTGGACGAAGTACACCAGGAGAATCGCGAAGAGTTCGGGCGTCGGTTCGTTGCCGAACAAGACTTTTTCTTTGAGCGTGTCTTTAATGCGATCGATACCGGATTGAGAAACGAGCATTGATTAACAAAACTTCAAATTATCCGTTGCTTTATCTTAACGAGTCCCTTCTGAAGACGAGAGGAGAGGAGATCCGAACCGTCATCGAATCGTTACAAGGATTGGCATTACAGCAAATTGGCTAAGTCGGCGATCGAATCGAGGACGCGATCGGGACGCACGGGGGCTTCCTGCGCCAGTTCGGGGCGGTATTTGCCAGTTTTCACCAAAACCCCCATCAGTCCAGCTTTTTGCGCTCCCCCGACATCGGAATAGATATCGTCACCGACGAGGGCGACGTTGTACGGCGATCGGTTCAAATCGCTTAAGGCTAATTTAAAGAACGACGCCGACGGCTTGCCGATGACGGTGGCAGTTTTTCCACTGGCGTACTCCAATCCGGTGACGAACGCCCCGATATCGAGTTGCAGTCCCCGTTCCCCTTCGCAGTAGCGACCTTTGTGGAGGGCGACGAGTTCCGCACCCCGGACTAACATTCCAAACAGGTCGTTCATGAGATTGTAATCCCAGCGATCGCCGATATCGCCGATGACGATGACATCGGGTTCGGTGTCGGATTGTTGGAATTCGGAAAACTCCCGTTTGGCGTCTTCTGAGAGCAACAGGTGACATTTGGGGTTTTCCATCTGTCGCAGGTGTAGAACGGCGGCGTAGGGGGCGCTAATGATATCTTTTTTCTCGATAGGAAGTCCCAAATTTAGAAGTTTTTGGTGAAAGGTATCGATGGACTGGGTCGTCGTGTTGGTAATGTAGCGACAGGGAATCTCTCGGAGTTTCAAGGTTTTGATGGTGTCAACGGCTCCGTCAATGAGGCGGTTTCCGACGTAAAACACGCCGTTGAGGTCGAGGAGAAAAGCATCGATACCGGGGAAGGCGTCAGTCATGGTTTTGAAATTCGATCGAATTGGCGAGGGACGATAGAACGCCGCGACGAACTCTCCGTTTCGTCTAGGCGATCGCCAGTGTACGATCGATCTCGTTCAGCGAGACTCCAAATTTAAGGTTTTGCGAAACACCCTCGCCGCTTCCAATCGAGAAGTCTCAGCCATCAACACGCAGCGAGTCAATAACTCAATATCGAGGGTTGCCAGTTGGGGAATTTCGCTACGGTTAATTTTGGCGTAACCCTCATCGCGCAGACGGTAGAGGCTGAATAAGCCGTCTTGCCAAAACCAAACTTCCGGAACGCCTAAAACTCGATATCGCTGGAGTTTTTGGAGTCCGCCACTGGAAAACACCACTTCCACAACCAAATCGGGGACGGGTTTGGAGGTGCCAAAACAGTACGACTCGTCTGCTTGAACCGAGACTTCTCCTTCCCGTTCCTGCGTCATCGCTCCCGTTGGCTCGAATTCAATGCCCTTTTCCAAGCAAAACAAGCCAATCAGAAAGCCGATGAGCCGTCCAAACAGTTCGCGATCGCGCCCCGGCATTAAAATTTCAATTGTATTGTCGTAGTACGCCAGTCGAATGTTGGGAGAGTCGGCGAATCCGGCTCGAATTAGCTCGAACTGTTGCCAGCTCATGCCCGACTGCACGATACGCCGATCGATCGATTCCAGACTGGTGGCTTGCGTCATCGCTATCTCTCGGTCTGGTGAGATTCCCATTCTCTACTTTATCTGTCGAGCCAACCGGCTGGGGTGCGATCGGAAATCTCGAACGCCAGACGCGCTGTTTCGTCGTCGGCTTTACGCCAACGTCGTTCTTTCAACGCCTCGTGTAACCGATCGTAGTTCTTACCGCGCTCCGATTGTCGTCCGACTCGCGCCCAAATTTGCTGTCGTGAGGGCCAGTTCGGATCGACTCCCGCCCAAAGTTCTAAAATGACAACGCGATCGCCGTTTTTGACCGTACCGGTAATGTCGGGATTTAAGAAATATTCCGAACCTTGAGGCGGAGTGCTGCGAATGTTACTCGTTTGCTCCACTCGGACGGTGACAGTTTGTCCGATTTCTGGAATCTGAGGCGGTTCGATCGCGATCGGGGTTTGTTGTTCCTGTTCTCGTAACGGCGTTCCAGGATCTACAGGGGTTGACGTACCTTCGATCGCGCCGATGCGAATCCACCCCAACGGTTGCACGAGAGAGTCGAGTTCGGGTTCTTGACGTTCGATATCCTCGGGAGAAGGTGGGGAATCTCGGAATTGCCACCATGCAACGGGAACCCCAAACAGTAACACGAGAACAGCCACCACCCATCGACGGCGAACGAAACGGCGATCGCGCTTGACATCGGGTTCTCGAGGGGATTCGTCATGCGGCTTCTCGGGTATTCCTGGCTCGATCGCTGGCTTTTCTGAGACCTTCGGTGTCAGGCGTTCTTCAATGGCCGCCACATCTTCAGCCCGCAAACCCAGAACGTCGCGCAATCGGCTTAATTCCTGTCGCGTCGCCTCACTCAACGGGAATTCGTTCTGTACGGTTTTCTCGAATGCTTGCTCGTAATGGGCGAGATTCTGTTGATATTTGCGATGGGGTTCTAAAACCTCAGCTTCGATTTGTCGAGCGACTTCAGAATCGAGCTGTAACTGTTCCCGTAACGCGTCTAACGCCAGTCGAGCGACCTCAGAAATCTGACCGTCGCGGACGAAGCGATCGACCTCTTGACGGTATCGTAACTCGGGATCTTGTCGGGCTGCGTTGGCGACGATAATGCGAAATCCTTCTTCAACGGCAAAAATTTTGGGTTTCATGGCCGGTGCGGCTTCGCGAACTTTTTGTCTGGCGTAATCGTGCAGTTCGTCGATGGAAATTTTACCGTCTGCGTCTAAGTCCGCCGCTCCCGTGCGAATGCCTTCTACTAAGTAGCGCGTGTAAACCGATAACTCCTCGTTTTCTTGCTCGAACGAATATTGAATAGCTGTCGATGAAGTGAGGACGGCTCGTCCTTCTCCGCCGAGTTGCGATCGCACGTCCACAGTGCGATCGTCTTTTGCGGTCATTCCTTCTGCAAACGCACCGCTAAAACAACAGTCGAGCATGACGATCTGACGTTTACAACGACTGCCGCTCATCATATCCTGTACGAAATTGGCAGGAACGGCGGTGGATTTGAGCAATTCTCCACTTTGACTTTTTTTAGTAATTCGGGTGGCAAAATAGAGGCGACCGCTTTCGTCTTTGATACCGTGTCCCGAGAAAAAGAGTAATGCAAGATCGCCTTTTTGACAGTTGGAAAATAAAAGCTCGATTTCCTGTTCCATCTGCTGGAGATCGGGATCGAGTAATGTTTTGACGCGATCGAATCCTCCGAGTTCGCGATTTTCTAGCACCGCTTTCATGGCATTGACATCTGCGATCGCGCCGGGAAGGGGGGTTAGTCCGGCAGCGTACTGACTCACGCCGATGAGTAGGGCTGTTTTAGTCATTTTACTTAGGGTTTGCTGAAAAAGTATTCAAGTTAAAGTGTGGGAAGGGAACAGGGAACAGGGGATCGGAAGCTGAGGAATGCGTGCGACTCGCGATTGACTTTCTCTCGAATTTTTAACTTCATTATAGACAAAAACTAGGAACCTTTTAGGGAGCAATTCCCTTAACATCCTTTTTTATAAAAGTTTCTGCTTTATTCAGCAGACGGGTGCATCTCACTTTTGCAAAAAAATCAGTTTGGGGTGGCAAAATTCCCGATTAGCACTTCCGGTATAAGATCCCCGGCATCTTGGAGATGCCGGGGATCTGGAAATTGAGTGCGCCCAATTCGATGAATTTACATTTTTGAGATGCACCCCAGCAGACTCTACTTGAGTTTTTTGTTTTTATAGCCGTCCCAAATGAGTTGTCAAAAATTAAAACACCCAAAAAAACGATTCCCCGTTCCCCGTTCTCGATTTTGTTACATAACCGATCTAGGGTTGCTATATAAGTATTCAAATGTATTGCAATTTGTTCGAGCTTACGCTTTCGCCCATTGCATAGCTTGTTGGATCGCAAATTCGAGTTCTTCTCGGCTGCTGGCAGATACTTCGAGAACTTTGCCTTCTACTTCAACTTTTAGGTCGATCGTTTTTCCAGACAGGCGATCGCCTAAAAATCTAAACAATGCTTCAACATTTTCTCGAGTCACTTCTGCGGTCAGCAAGCCAATTAAAAAACCACCAAAAGCTTTGTTCCCTTGAGGGGGGGTCGGATCGAGAACGCGATCGACTCGCTCGACCTCATCGAGTTTCTTCAAGCTATTGAAAAGCCGTTGAGTTTCCATTTCTTTTTCGTCCTCGTCTAAATCGGTGTCGACAAACGAAACCGTGATTTGAATTGAAGAGTTAGTTTCCATTTTTTTTAGAAATAACGAATAGATCGCTCGATTCTGTTATACCAAAACCTCATAGGAACTGTCTTCAAAACGAATCAAATCTTCAAATTTTGTAAGCCGATCGCATCGCAGTCAGTCGTTCCGAGACGATCGTGTCGGCGATCGCGTTTTAAATTCGCGAAAATAGGACATAATTGAAAACGATTTGCAGAAATTGGAGAGCGAACCGGTGAGCGATACACCTAAGATTCTCGCGTTTGCAGGCAGTGCTAGAGATGGCTCCTTCAACAAAAAACTCGTGAAAATTGCGGCCTCGGGAGCCGAAGCCGCTGGAGCTAAAGTCACCTATCTCGACTTTCGAGAGTTGCCCCTTCCTCTTTTCGACGAGGATTTAGAGGCAAAATCGGGCATTCCCGACAACGCGATGCAGTTGAAGGCGTTGATGAAGTCACATCAGGGCTTTTTGATTTCCTGCCCCGAATACAACAGCTCGATTACCCCACTGTTGAAAAATGCCATCGACTGGGCGTCTCGTCCCGAACCGGGAGAACCGCCGCTGGCGTTAACCTGTTTTCGCGGCAAAGCAGCGGCGATTATGAGCGTGTCTCCCGGTGGGTTGGGGGGAATGCGCGGACTTGTCCACGTGCGAGATATTCTCGGGAATATCGGCGTGTTGGTGTTGCCCGGCGAGAAATCCATTTCCAACGCTTACGAGGCGTTCGACGAGAGCGATCGCCTTAAAAACGAAAAACAGCAGGCAGCAGTGGAAGATTTAGGCAAGCAACTGGCGGAAGTGCTGGCTAAACTCTCGTAGTCTGTGCGATTTTTCCAGATTTTAGGCAAATACTCGGTAAGTCGATCGGACTTGCCGAGTTTTGAGTCATTGAATTGTTTTTTTAAACAACTTAGACGATCGCGCCGCGAAAGACCTCTTGACAACTCGGGCAATTTCTGAGATTCTAAGAAAAATAATTGTAGGGTTGAACCTGAATACACGCTTGATTTTTTATTCAATACTTGTAATTCGACCTCAGCAAAAATAAAAATCGCAACGATCGCCCCCAGGACTACAACTTCCCCATCACCTCAGACAGCAGAGCCGGAGGAAGTCGAGAAAAAGCTCGAGATTGCCCCTCAATGCCGCCAATGGCGTAACACTGACGAACCGAACGAGCGATCGCCTCGATAGCCGTTTTCGCCCGTTCGGGGCGATCGCCCCAGCCTTCAAACGCCTTGAGATGGTGGTGTAGCGCCGTTTCGAGATGTTGGAGAGCCTCGGCGCGATCGCACTGCAACGCTAGGCGATCGTGTGCCAACCCGAGATTGTTGTGCGTGGCGTTGGCGTCGAAGGTCAGGGAGTCTAAAGAGTCCGAGACCGCGATCGCCGTTTCGTAGGCTGCGATCGACTCTTCCAAATAGGCTTTCGCCGTCGGCGGATCGGACTGCGTTTGTTGCGCCAAATGCCAGTACGCCGTTCCCAAATTGTTCTGCGTCGCCGCACAGCCAGCGGGGAAGCGATCGGGGGTGCGATAGCGTAACGCCTCCCGATACGCCGCCACCGCCAAATGCAAACATTCCGGGGCTTGCGCCTGTTGAGAGAGCGTCCAGTAGGCCGTCCCGATGTTGTTTTGCAACATGGCGTAATTGAGTTCGTCGCGATCGCTGGTGTAGTATTCCAACGCCGCTGCATAAGCGGCGATCGCTGCGTTGAGGTGCGTCGTCGCCTCGCCGTATTGCGCCAAACTCCAGTATGCCGTTCCCAAGTTGTTTTGCAGGGCGGCGTACTGTTGCGGGTCGGTCTCAGGATCGTGACAGTACAAAGCCGCTTCAAAGGCTGCGATCGCCCGTTTCCAATCTCGAGGCTGTTGGCGAACCCGCGCCAAATCCGCGTACACCGAACCGATATTGTGTTGCAGCGTCGCCCAAATCTGCGGTTGCGTTTTCATATCGAGGAGCGACAACCCCTCCCGATACGCCTCTAAACTCGCTTCGAGGTCGCGGAGTTTTACCTCGCGGGGTTGCGACTTCGAGAGCAGCCCCTGTAACGTTCCGATGTCGTTGAGAGCCGCCAGACAGCGCCCCCCATCTGCCTCGGGATCGAGTTGCCACAGTTGTACGGCGCGGCGGTAGAGTCGAACGGCGACGCGGGCGCACGCTTCCGAAGGCGAATCCTCCTCGAGTCGTTCGCGGTAGCGGTTTCCCAAGTGGTAATAGCGATCGGCCAGTTGAGACGGACTAGCACGGCGTTCGTGCAGTCGGTCGATGTCGTGTAACAGTGCCACAGGATCGATCGTCTCGAACTCGTGACGGGTGGCGAGAACCGAACGCACCAAGGCCGCATCGATCTGTTTCCAAACCGGAGGCGGCGGAATGCGTTTCGCTAACGTGCGTTTCGGCGACGGACGAGACGGGGGTGTCGTCGTCGGAACCGAAGTAGACTGTCCGGTCGGTTCGCCGTGAAACTCGAATACCCCCGTGCAATGTTGCCAAAATTCCGGGGCGGACTGTTGGATGACGTGCAGCCAAGGACGAGAAATCCAAAAGATTAAACTAATATCGAGAGAGGCGATCGCGCCGGGCATTTTGCGTAGATGTTTGAGAAACGACCATTGACTGTTCGCCGACTGGCGCGTCAGTGCCGAAATCCCCAAAACCTGCACTCCCATTGGCTTACGATCGAGCGGCGTCGGAGCGTCTCGCGACGTGGGGAGAACGCGGCGAATTTGCACCAACGGTTCGGGGTGACTAATATCGAATTGCAAGCTCAGCAGTAGGATTTGCGGGCTGAGTTCGGCTTGCAGTCGAGCCGCCAGTGCGTTCGATCGCGCCGTATCGTCGCAGACAGCTAAAAACAACTGTCGGCGCAACCCCAACGCCAAGGCCAACTTGAGTCGTTGGTAAACCGGTTGGTTCGGGTCTGACGGTTCGGGGGTTGCAATACCCGAAGCCGCCAAATGGGTTGGCGTCGAGGCGGATGGCACGGACATAAGGCGCGATCGAAGCTGTGGAGGTCTATTCCTTTTTTCACGAATCCCGTTGATAGTCAGGAATTTACCGGGAGAAGGGGAGAGGGGGAGAAGGGGAGAAGGGGAGAAGGGGAGAAGTTGGCGGTGCGTGACAGAGCGATCGGTCTCACGATTTACACCCGATTTTTTAAGTCACGCACCCTACAACGGGTGACTGTCAAAGTGACAGCCTTTCGCCTGTCACGGGAAATTCCGAAAGGTTGTGGGTTTTGGCTAAACTGAAAAAGTCTCGTTCCCATCGATACGAGTGACGGGGCGATCGCGTTTTCTACAGCGACGGAGCCGAAGATGGACTTAGAACGCCAAAACGATACGTTACTGCGCGAATTGGCGTTCGCGATCGAATCGGCGCAGGGACAGTTCAAATTGATGTTCGCCCGGTGCAATTACGACGCCTTGCGATCGCACCTCCTCGAAAAACTCACGAGTCTCGTCTCGGTGGAGGTCCTCGACTTGCGCCTGTCTCCCGACGCCTGTAGTCTGTTTCACGCCGTTAAAGCGACCGCCGCCACCCAGAAACCGGCGGTTCTCTCCGTTTGCGGCCTCGACGACATCGCCAATCGAGAGCGCCTGTTACAAGCGAACTCTACGGTGCGGGAGGAATTTCGCAAACGTTTTCCCTTCCCCATCGTGCTGTGGGCCAACGACGATCTCTTAGTACAACTGGTGCGTCGCGTTCCCGACTTTGAAAGCTGGGGCATCACGTACGAATTTAGCTTGTCCGCCCCGCAAATTCTCCATTGGATCGAAGCTCGTACCGAACGCGCCTTTCATACCGTTCTCAACGCTTCCTCGACTCACCTGCTAGCCGTCGCCAGCGGCTTCGACGACCGCGATCGCAAAGAATTGCGATCGGCCTTGCAAACCTTACAACAACAGCGAGTGTCCCTCTCGCCGTCTCTGCGAGCGTCGGTACAGTTCCTCGTCGGACGCCACGCCTACGATCGCGATCGCCTCGAAACCGCCCGCCAATACTTCGATCGCAGCCTCGACTACTGGAACCGACAACCCGACGATCGCCCCGTTCTCGAAAAGCAGGCGGCGATCTCTCTGCACCTCGGACTCGTCCACCTGCGCTACTGCGACGCCACCGAAACCGACGAACGGTTGAGTTGCGCTAAAACCGCCCTGACCCAGAGTCTCGAGATCTTCGATCGCGCCGGACGAGAAGACTGCACCGCCGGCCCGATAACCCTCCTCGAAGAAGTCCTCGATCGCCTGCACCAGTGGGACGACTTACAAACCCTCGCCCATCGCGCCGTCAACCTGCATCAAACCTATGGCGACCCCATCCAACAGGCGATCGATTACGGATTTCTGGCCAAAATCTCCGCCATCGAACAGCGGTGGTATCGCGCCCACCTGTGGGTAGATAAAGCCATGGAGGTTCTCGCGCAACAAAAAGTCGCCGAAACCAAAGGCCCCGCACCGTACCGAGCCTTACTGACCCAACAGTTTCGCCTCGACCTCGTCACCATCCAAACCCACCTCAAACTACACGATCGCGCCCGAGACAACCTCGAATGCGCCCTGCAAGAGCTTCCCGACGCCTTGCGCGATCCCTCCCACCAACTCGACCCCCAACGCTACCTGCGATCGCTCGATATCCTGCAAACCAGCTACCGCCATCACCACCAGTATCTGGCTGCGTTTCACCTCAAACAACACCAGCGCTCGATCGAACAACAGTACGGATTCCGCGCCTTCATCGGCGCCGGTCAACTCCGACCCCAACGTCAAACCCTCAACCTGCGCCGCCCTCACAGCCCGAATCGCGAACGCATCGCCCCGGAAATTCTCGCCTCGCCACGACAGTTCGATATCGATCGCCTCATCGAACGCATCGCCCGTCCCGATCGCAAACTCATCGTTCTCTACGGCCCCTCGGGCGTCGGAAAAAGTTCCCTCGTCGATGCGGGGTTCGTTCCGGCGTTGCACCAATCCACCCTCGCCACCCGAGAAGTCCTTCCCGTGGTGTTGCGCGTTTACAGCAACTGGTGCGATCGCCTGGCTCGCCGACTCTACACCGCCCTCGTCCGCGCCAACGCCAAATCCCTCGCCGTCAAATTTCTCGCCCCCACCCTCGAGACGCACCTCGCGCAAATCCTCGACGCCCTCACCGCCGTCGTCGATCGCAACCGCATCGTGGTTTTAATTTTCGACCAGTTCGAGGAATTTTTTTTCGTTCGCCCCCCCAGCCAGTACCGCCGCGTCTTTTACGAATTTCTCGATCGCTGCTTCGATATCCCCTACGTCAAAGTGGTTCTTTCTCTGCGCGAAGACTACCTGCACCACCTTCTCGAATGCGATCGTCAAATCGTTATCGACGCCCTCGACAACGACATCCTCAACAAAAACAACCGCTACTACCTCAGCAACTTTTCCCCCGACGACACCCGCCACCTGATTCGCCATCTCACCGAAACCCGACCTCACCTGGAACTCGAGGACGAACTCATCGACGAACTGGTGCGCGACTTATCTCGCGAAACCGGCGACGTGCGCCCCATCGAACTGCAAATCGTCGGCGCCAGTCTCCAACAGGACAATATCACCACCCTCGAAAAATACCGCCAGCTCGGAACCAACCCCAAACAAGAACTCGTCGAACGCTTCCTCGAGGACGCCGTGCGCGATTGCGGGGCCGAAAACGAAGACGCCGCCCGCCAACTCCTCTACCACCTGACCGACAAATACGGAAACCGCCCCATCAAATCCTACAGCGAACTGGTGCGGGACTTGAGCGGCAGTACCGACACCTTAGACTCGATGTTCAAGTCCGTGCTGGATTTAGTCCTCGAAATTTTCGTCAAATCCGGCTTAGTGTCCTTGCTTCCCGAGGTTCCCGACAACCGCTACCAACTGGTTCACGACTACCTCGTTCCCTTCATCCGCCAACATCGAGAACGGGCCGACTCCCAAGCCGTGGCGGACTTGCGGGCGCAGAATCGAAAACTCAGCCGCGAAAAAGACATTCTCCAACAACTGACCTTAGCGCAGAAACGCCAGCGCAAAAGCGACACCCGCCTCAAACGCTTTCTCGTGACCGGCGCGATCGCCTCGTTGTTCGGAACCCTCGTTCTCGGAATCTTCGCCAACGTCGCCCAGCGAGAACGCCGCAACGCCGCCCTCGCCGAAATTGAAGCCCGCAACGCCGCCGCCAGTCGCACCTCGACCCCCGATCGCTTCGCCGCGTTGTTACAAAGTCTCTACGCCGCCTCGAAAATCCAACAACTCGACCCGCCCCCGGATCTCTCGTTGCAAAGTCAAACGGTGCGGATCTTACAGCACAGTCTCGACACCACCCGCGAACGCAACCGCCTTGAAGGCCATCGCAACAGCGTCGTCGATGTCAGCTTCAGTGCGGACGGAACGTTTTTGGCCACCGCGAGCTGGGACAATACGGTACGGTTGTGGCATCGCGACGGCACGTTGATGGCGGTTCTCACGGGACACGAAAAACCCGTCACGAGCGTTAGCGTCAGTCCCGACGGAACCCTCGTCGTGTCGGGAAGTTCTGACGGAACGGCCAAACTCTGGCGTCGCGACGGAACCCTCGTAAAAACGCTAACGCCAGAAGCGATGGTGACGAGCGTGGCTTTTAGTCCCAACGGGGAGATGTTGGCCACCGCTAGCGACAATGGAACCGTGCAATTGTGGACGGTGGCGGGAGAGCTACTGCAACGTTGGACGGGTCATCAGGGGTTCGTGTTTGCGATGGCGTTCGATCGCGCGGGAACGACGCTGTGGACGGCGGGAGGCGATACGGTGGCGATCGCCTGGACGCTAGACGGGACGGAAGTGCGGCGGCTCGACGGACATCAGGGGGAAGTCACGGGAATTTCCGTCGCCCCCGACGGGGCGATCGCCACCGTCAGCACGGACAAAACTCTCAAACTCTGGACTCCCGACGGACAACTCCAGCGATCGGCGATGGCGGACGCCTTGCTGTTCGACGTGAGTTTTAGCCCCGACGGAACGACGTTAGCGACGACTGGAGAAGACCGCACGGTGAAGCTGTGGAACCGCGACGGAACGCTTCGTCAAACGCTCACCGGACACCGAAATCGCGTGTGGGCGGTAAGTTTCAGCCCCGATGGAGAAACGTTAGCGACGGCGAGTACGGACACTACAGTACGCCTGTGGTATCGCGACCCAACCCGGCGATCGATCCTGTCGGATCACTTAGATTCGGTGTGGGCGGTGAGTTTCAGCCCCACGGAAGACCTGTTAGCCACCGCCAGCGCCGACAAGACGGTGAAACTCTGGAACCTCGACGGAACGCCGAACCGAACTCTCAACGGCCATCAAAACCGGGTTCACAGTATCGCCTTCAGTCCGGACGGACAGATTTTAGCCACCGCCAGCGCCGACGGAACGGCTCGATTGTGGCGGTTAGGTCAAACTGACCCCGTTGCCATCTTAAACCACCCCGACAGTGTCAAAAGTGCCAGTTTCAGCCCGGACGGAACGTTTCTGGCCACGGCCGGTCTCGACGGTTCGGTGGTGGTGTGGCGGGTGTCGGACGGGGTGCGAGTCCGGACGATCGCCGCTCACACCGAACAAGCCAACGCCGTGATGTGGAGTCCCGACGGACGAACGTTGCTCTCGGCCAGCGACGATAAAACGTTTGCGCTGTGGTCGTTCGAGGGGAAACTGCTGCGGCGCGTCGAAACGCCGAGTTCGGTGTATTGGGCGAGTTTCAGTCCTGACGGCGAGGCGATCGCCACGGCGAGCAAGGACAACACGGTCAAGCTCTGGAACCGCGAGGGCGTCCACCTTCAAACGTTTGAGGGGAATACGGCGTTTGACGGCCATACCGCCCCGGTTAACTGGGTGAGTTTCAGTCCCGACGGGGAACTCTTGGCGTCGGTGGGGAACGATCGCACGGTGAAGCTTTGGCGACGCGACGGAACGCTCCTGGACGATTTTGAAGCGCACACCGACAGCGTTCTCAGCGTGAGTTTCCACCCGCACGGCCATCTGTTCGCCACCGCCAGTAAGGACGGAACGGCGAAACTCTGGCTGCTTCCGAAAGGTGACAATTTAGAGCGTCTGTTACAACAGGGGTGTAGTTGGGTTCGGGATTATTTGCAAACCAATCCTCGCCTGCTGGAGCGCGATCGCACCCTCTGCGATCGACGCTCGAGGTCTTGACAAAAAGACAAGTGTGTGCGTTGCTCGAAAACCGCAGTTCGCGGAAAACAGTCTTCGCGGTTCGCGGTTCCCTGCTCGTTGAAAAAGAGGCAAGATTAAGGGGTAAGAGTAGGAGGGGGTGACAGTCGGTCGTAACAGTGTCTCAGGCAACTGTTCGACGTGCGTCCTTCTCGGGTTCTATATCCATCACGGTGTGCGGGAACCATGAATTTACAATCGATGCAGAACTGGCTCGGGACGATAAGGTGTCGGCTTTTAGAAGCATGGCCACATTCACCAAGGCAACCGACGCATCCCGACTATCAGCGGTGGCGCGATCGCTTCGTGCGGCGGCGTTTGATATTGGGCGCGGTACTCGTCTGCTGCGTGTATTTCACGTTTTTCGGTCTCGAGCTGTGGCATTTAGCCTTCGAGATCGAAAAATTTAACCGGGATTGGATAGTCGTACAGCTCGTCACGTTGGTAGCGACGGGATTGTGTTTCGGCTGGCTGCGATCGCGTTGGGGACGCCAGCGACTCGGTTGGGTGTTCGTGGTGTTTTCTGTCTCGATTACCCTCACGCCGTTGGTGCAGCGGATCTTCACCGGAACCCTCGCCCCGTCGTTGATGGTGTGGCCGCTGGTGTTTCTCGCTCAAGCGACGCTGATACCCGTCTATTGGCGATTGCACGCGATCGCTCAACTGATTCCGCTGGGGGTTTACCTCGGCGCCTCGACGCTGTTGGGAATTCCGACACAAATTCCGATTCCAGAACTGACTCAGGGCGGATTGATGCTCTATTTGGGGTGGACTTGTGCCATCTGCGATCTGTCGGTGTTGTTCTACGAGAAGATGCAGCGAGCTGAATTTACCGCTCGACGTCAGTTAGAGGAGGCTTACGATCGCCTCTCTGAAGAACAAGCGCGATCGGAAAAGCTACTGTTGAATATTTTGCCGCGCCCCATCGCCCAACGGCTCAAAGCACAAACGCGTCACTGCGCGATCGCCGATAGTTTTTCGGACGCTGGGGTGTTGTTTGCCGATATCGTCGGCTTCACGAAACTGTCGGGGCAAATTTCTCCCCCGGAATTAGTCGAATTACTCAACGAAATTTTTTCGCAGTTCGATCGCCTGGCGGATTCCTACGGATTAGAAAAGATTAAAACCATCGGCGACGCGTACATGGCGGTATCGGGATTGCCCGAACCTCGAGCGGATTTCGACGCGGCGATCGCCGATATGGCCTTGGAAATGAAACAGGCGTTGCGAGCCTTCAACCGGCGACATCCCCATCAGTTTCAAATGCGGATCGGTATCGCCATCGGCCCCGTCGTCGCAGGCGTCATCGGCTTGAAAAAGTTTATTTACGATCTCTGGGGCGATACGGTCAACCTCGCCAGTCGCATGGAATCTCACGGCGTTCCCGACTGCATTCAGGTGACAGAGACCACCTACGAACGTCTCAAAGATCGCTATGAATTCGAGTCGCGGGGGGCGATCGACATTAAAGGGAAAGGCACGATGACGACGTACTTGTTGCTCGCCAAGCGTCCGTCGCAACCGCTAACGGCCGGCGTCACTGCCGGCCCCAACCCGAAAAAAAACGCCCAGGACTGAAATCCGGGCGTTGCCATCAGGGTGCATCTACTGTGTTTACTATACCCATGAGGGGTATGACCCCGCAACCCACTTTACAAAAATTTTACAATTCTCATCATCGGTGGTGTTTTCTGCTGTCGGGTCACGTTAAATTGTCTCAGTCAAATCTATAGCGGTTATATCGACTTATATTGCTGCAAAATCGCTAATATCGCAGTTCTAGGCGTTTTGAAAAACTAAATCTTAGAAAAATTTTGCAATTTTTCCCGATCGCGTTCCGAAATCAAACGACTTCGTACGATTTCGAGCTGTCTCGTTGACTAGGGGCGAGCCAGCAGATGACTGCCGTACGACCGGCGATAACGATCGCATTTTATCAAGAGATGTAACAAAAAATTTACGCGATCGCGATGACGCTTACGCGAAAACATCGAACTCAAGGGCGATCGAAAGACAAATTGCCAAAAACACAAAACATTGAAATTATCAAATTCTTATTAAGTCTTTTATCGTTTTCGATCTCGGTCGGGATAGCTTGCGCTTCAATAAAACTAGAAACGCTGCCAACGGGCAGTCGGTCGATCCCCTGTGACGAATCGATGCCGTCACAGACTATTGAGATTGTTTAATAATCGTAATTAATTATGAAACGTACCTCTCAACTCGTTCGCCTACTGTGGGATTTCTATCGCGAAGACCTCGCCGAACTGAAACAGCTAAAAATTCTCCAGCACTGTAATGTCTTTCGTTTTTGGGGCATTTTGTATATCCGCTGTCAAACTCCCTCGACTGCCGAACTGGTCATAGCAGCCGAACCCCTCATCGAAATACCAATCCAGCAACTTCGACTGTCGAAAAAAATTAGAATTCTCATCGGGCGCAAACCGATCGCCACGTTCGAGGTAGGTGGAAACCGATCGAATGCAGAAGTTCGCGAGCGGTTGTAAAAATTTCGAGTTACCTTAGACTCGATCTAACGTGAAGAGTGACCCCGAATGTCTAACCCCTTTTCGTCTCGTGTGGCAACGTGGCTGTTCGAGGCCAGTGCGATCTCTGTCGTGGGGATCGCACTTAATATCGTACCGTCGGCGATCGCAATCGCCAGTCCCGTCGCGACTCCAGACGATACGACTCGCCTTTCCCAACTGTACGTCGGCGATCGCCCCATGATGACCACCTACGGTCGCGGTATTGCCAGTTCTCCCGCCGACACCGCCGAAATCCGCTTTTCCTTCGGCACCACCGATCCCATGTCCCCCGAGTTCGATCCCGAAAACGTCGAACCCCTCTCTGAAGGGATGTTACAGCCAGTCACGAGCGCGATCGCAGCCCTGGGAATTCCCACCGACAACATCGAAGTCGAGATCGATCGCATCGATCCGCGTACCGTGTATCCCGGTCAACCGATGGGTAGCGTTATCGTGACCCTCGATAACCCGACCCTCGCCACCATCAACGCCGTGAAGGACGCCGCCGAAACCAGCGCCCTCGAAAACGGTTCGGTCTATCTCTATTCCTCCTACGATACCTGCTTCGTCGAAGACTTCCTACCCCTCGAAAACGAAGCTCGACTGTCCGCCGTCGCCGACGCTCGCGATCGCATTCAAGCCATGGCCGAGGCGGTCAATACCACCGTCGGAGAGATCCTCGCCACCATTGAAGTTCACAGCTACCGTCCCGTCTCGTCCGCCTGTGCGCCTCCCCCCGAAGACAGCGGACTCGGGTTCGATACGCCAGAAGTCGAAGTCGAACTCGGCGTGTTAGTGACCTTTGGCATGGGGAACCGATAGTCTAGGAGCGCGATCGTGGTTTTTTGCGATACTGGGTTTTTGCGATACTGTGAGTGCAAAACACGCCCGCGATCGTATGTCTGTTGACGATCTCAATATTCAGTGGTTTCGCCGTCGTTTGACTGCTTGGGGTCGAGAAAACTTGCGACAGTTTCCTTGGCGCGACACGCACGATCCCTATCGCATTTTGATTGCTGAATCGCTCTTGCAAAAAACGACGGTCGAAGCCGTTCTTCCCACGTACAACTCTTTTTTAAGACAATATCCCGATGTCGAAACGCTGGCACGCGCCGACTTAAACGACCTCGAAACGCGCTTGCAACCTCTGGGGTTGTTGTTTCGCGCCGCACGAATTTTAGACGCCGCCCGTACCGTCGTCAACGACTACGACGGTCGAGTTCCCAACACCGAAACCGAACTGTTGAGCTTAGCAGGAATCGGGAAATACAGTGCGCGATCGATCCTTGCCAATGCCTTCGGTAAACCGGCCGCAGTTCTCGACACCAACGTCGCACGGATTTTCGAGCGGTTTTTCGGCGTCGAAGGAGAACGGGTCAAATCTCGTTGCAAACGGTTGTGGGGACTGGCCGATCGCGTCGTTCCCAAACGCAACGCCAGCCGTTGGAATTTAACCCTTTTGGATTTCGGGGCGCTCGTCTGTACCGCCAGCCGTCCCAAATGCGATCGCTGTCCGCTACGCAAACGCTGTTGCTTTCTCACTTCAGACAACGCCGATTAAGCCGAAACCCGCAGCGACGCTCCGTTATCAGCAGCCGTTAACCCCAACAACAACGGAACTGCGGCTTTTCCCCAGGTTTCCGGCGACATATAGTTTTTCGCACTCGAACCGAAGCAGGTTTCGAGCATATCCGTGTGGATGACACCGGGATTGAGGGCGATCGCCGCCAATCCCGAGGGGAGTTCTTGAGAGAGCGATCGCGTCAACCCTTCGATGCCCCATTTCGTCGCGCAATAGGGCGCAACTTGCGGAGACGTAGTGTGTCCCCAGGTAGAACTGAAGTTGACGATAACCCCTTCCCCTCGGCGAACCATCGCCGGGACGAAATGACGCAACAGGTTCGCCACGCCTTTCAAATTGACATCTACAACGCGATCGAATTCTGCGGCGGGAACTTCCCAAAGATTCGCCGGTTCGTTGATGAACCCCGCGTTGTTGACGAGTAAATCCGGTGCGGAACGTTGCGACAACACCGCCTCACTCCACTGACGCACGCTGTCATCATCCGTTACATCTACGCTCGCGAAATGGTGGGGTCGGCCAAACTGTTGGTTTAAGGAGGCGATCGCCTCTTCGTCTCGCGCACAGCCGTATACGACGTGACCCGCCTCGACAAATCCCTCGAGCATCGCCCGTCCCAAACCGCGAGTAACTCCGGTGAGAACGATCTGTTTTTGCTGGCTCATATATCTCGAAAACTCGTCGCTTCTAGGCTATCGAGTCGAGGCGATCGCCTTCAACGACAGTTGGCGTTATACCAATTTCGAGCGCGATCGATGCCAGCTCGATACGCTCCGAGTTCGTCTTGTCGGTAGTTCGCCGGATCGCGCATATACATATCGTAGCCGCGACCGCCAGACTGTCGAATTTGTGCCTGACAGGTATTGCGATGGAACTGTTCGTGAGCCATATTTGCGTTATAAATGACCGAACCCGCCGTTTCGCCGCCGTAGGTTCGGATGTATTCGCTCAACGGTTGCGAGGAAATTTTGCAGGTGAGGGGATTGGTTCCCATCGGGGCTTCAAGTCCAGCTTCCGCCGCACTTCCCGTTTCGCCAGGTTGGGGAAACATCGTGTCGTTGATGGCATTGGGGGAGAGATTGTCCCAACCCCCTGCATCGAACATTTTTTTAATCAGGTTGTTGACGGCTCCTGCGTAAGCGTATCCGTCTTTTCCGAGTTGTTGTGCCAGCCGAAGCAGACGCTCGTTTTGAAACGCCCGCAAAATGCTTTCTTGACTGGCGATGTCTTTTTGGACGGTTTCGCAAGCTTTCTTTTTGGCTTCGTCTTCGTTGGGACGAGTCGATTGCGCCAAACGTTGCTGCGATGTATTGGCGGGAACGGCGACACCGAGATCGACGGTATTGGAGGCGGAGCGATCGCGTTGGCGACGACGGGCGATCGCGTCTAGGTTCGAATCGAGATCCGACGAGGCCACGAGAACCGGAGCGATCGTCGCCTGTGACGATGAAGTTTGACACGCTCCCGCACGACGACAAACGGCATATTGCCAGGCTCGTCGAGCCAAATCGATGCCATCGTCGGCCCAAGCCACATCTCGATTTCCCTGGAGAACTTGTTGGAGTGCGTCGGTGTAGTGTGCCAGATCGAGAACGTCGTCGATATCTCCGTCGGCATCGATCGCGTCGTCGAGGGTGTCGAGTTCGTCTAAATAGGCAGCTCCGCGATCGTACCGTTGTTGGGCATCAGCAAATCGTCCCGAAGCGGAAACGCGGCCGTTTCCCGACGGAACTCCCACGAACGTCCATCCGACATCGTTCCAGGTGGCGGTGAGGTCGAACGCGAGTTCGGGTGGGAGGACGGTACGGCGCACGACGCGGATCGAGCGAAAGGCATATCCTTGCAAGTTCGAGTTGCCAGAAACGCTTAGCGGGGCGATCGCATCGTCGTACTCAGCTTCGATGCGGTTGCCCTGGGTATCGGCGATCGCCACAATGCGATCGCGATCGTCTCGTTCGACGGTGACGACATCGGGAACCGATACGTCAATTTGAGTTAGAGAGTAGCCCGAGGGTCGATAGCGGATAAAGTAACCGTTGCGGTGGTAAGACCAACGCCCCCCTGGAATTTCTCGCTCTCCGGTATCGGGGGGTTCGCCAAACAGAACGGCGACGCGTTCCAAATCGCTGTAAACCGCGTTACCTTGGGCAAAGAGCGATCGCAGTCGGGCTTCGGCTTGTAAGACTTGTTGGACGGGGGCGGGTAAGTGAGCGATCGCTTCTTGCAGAGCAAGTTGGGAAATGACATCGAGCGCACTTCCGTCGAGATCGTCGATTTCGTCGTCCGACAACAGGGCGTTGGCCGCCTGTTGGATATTGGGCGACATCTGCGAGAGTTCAGTTCGCGCCAAAATCCCCCAGAGTAGGATTTGAATGTCCTGTTGGGGGATATCTGGGCGATCGACCGACCGTCGCAAGATATTGCCGACGATTTCGGCACGAGAGCCTCGTAACGGGGCGTAGAGATAGCCATCGCCACGCGTGGGGGCGTAGGTTCCGGCGTGCAAACAGTAGCTTTCGGCGGGTAAGGTGTAGAGTCCCGGTTGCCAGAGGAGTTCGCCGCGATCGTTGCGGGGAAGCACTGTCAACGGCGTCACGATATCGGGATCGAAACGGTCGAGAAACGGAACTTCCGTCGCCGCATCCTCAAAGCTCGTTTCGATGGGGGCGTCACCTCTGAGAAGGTCGTTTAAAATGCCTTCAACACCGGGGATGTCTGGAATAGGAACGGGAATTCCGGGGAACTGAGACCGTTCGATGGGGTTTTCGAGAGCCGGTTCTGGAGTTGCGATCGCCGCTGTTGCAGAGATGTTGGCTGAAGTGGGAGCGAGTAGGGGCAAGCTACCGAGGAGTAGTCCCACGCAAGCAGAGCGGTACAGTTGGTGTTTGAAGTTTTGAGATGGAATCATGAGGCGAACCTCCCGCGCGGCCTGAATTTCGCGTTCGGTCGCGTCTGGGTTGGGGATACGACCAACTTAGCTCAGCTCTCGGGCGAGCGATCGCGTTTTTTTGCAAATATTGGCCGTATTAGCCGAGAGTTGCGATCGCTGAAGCAAGTGCTTACATGGTGAGTGCGAGCGGAGGGTTTGAAAAACACGTGCGATCGGTATCTTGTCAACCTCGAAGCATCTCGACGATTTTTAAAGACGAGATGAACGGCTATCGCAGTTCTATAAAGATTTCATGAATCCATAACTTCGATATTGCCGGTCTACGTATAAACACATAATATGGCGATCGAGCCCAGAACAAATATTGCGTAAAAATACGCAAAAACGGTATGCGATCGTGAATCCCTCAATAGAGGTTTTCACTCTTTCAGTTTGCCGTTTCCACGCGATCGCTCCCGTTAGACTTTTCAAGTTTTTTGCGAACGAGCGGGCAGCTCGAAATCACGTGCTTAAGTGAAAACACCGAGCTTTGCTCCAGACATTTTTCTTCAGAAACACGGCCCCACAACGCTCGAAATTCTAGCCGAGCTAGGCGATCGAAACTTGAAATTTTCGAGATCGATGTCGCCGATCTGATTTCTATATTTCATAAGCTCGTTTTTTAAAAAACGGCACGCTTTGCAGCTTCATTTTTTAATAGAAGCTCGAAATCGCTGTTGCCATTTTTGAACTACAGCTTTAAGCGATCGCAAAATGTAAAAAAATGGGGTACATCTCAGTTTTTTAAAAAAAAAATATGAGAATTGGAGGCTGAAATCCTTATTCTTTCGTATAGATTTACATTTTTGAGATGCACCCAAAAAATGCGATAGAACTGCAATTTCACTGAACAAAAAATCAAAAAAGGACGATTAAAGCCATGTCAGGCAATACCTTCATAATTGGAACCCTATTCGACGAAAATGACGGCGACTACAGCGCTAACGATCTATCTTTACGAGAAGCCATCAGCTTAGCCAACGACGGCGATGCGATCGCTTTTGATGCTAACTTAGCGAACCAAGATACCGGATTTGGCTTAGGGACAATTGGTTTAATACTAGGCGAGTTAAATATCGATAAATCCATCACCCTCGACGGTCTGGGTGCAAACCAACTGACCGTTAGCGGCAACGGTAACTCTCGTGTCTTTCGGGTTGACGATGGGAACGACAGCACGGCGATCGACGTTACGATTCAAGGATTGAGCATCACCGACGGTTCTGCTGACCAGGATGGTGGCGGTGTCTTCAACCAGGAAAATTTAACGATCGCTGACAGTCATCTCAGCAACAACATCATTACCGGCGATAATCTTCCTCCAACTTCGTTCGTCCGAATTCCACTTCGAGGGGCAGGGATTTACAGCAACGGCACTCTGACCCTCAACAACACCACAGTCAACAGCAACACGATCGAATCTTCAACAGAGGATACCCCAGGTCGTGGGGCTGGCATCTACAGCCTTGGTACGCTGACCCTCAACAACAGCACCATTGCCGGAAATCGCATCCTCGATGGAGGCGGTTTCACAGGCGCCTTCGGACGAGGGGCAGGAATCTACACCCAGGGAACGCTAACCGCCTTAGACAGTGCTATCAACGATAACGATGCATCTACCCACCGGAGCGAAGGAGGTGGTATCTACAACCGAGAAGGCGTGGTCGAGTTACAAAACAGTGAGGTGAGTGGCAACCAAGCCTATCGCGATGGGGGTGGAATTCACAATCACAACGGCACTGTTGAAATCGAGAACAGCACGGTTAACAACAACCGACAAACTTCCGGTAATGGCGGTGGAATTTTCAATAAAGCCGATTTGACCGTCACTGGCAGTACGGTTAGCGGGAATTTGGGCAACGGTATTTTTAGCAACACCACTTACAGTCAGGGAACTCTGACAGTTGACAATAGCGTTATTGCAGACAATGCCGGCTATTTCGGCGGTGGCATTCAAGTTTTTTCAAACAGTACGGCTACGGTGCGCGAAAGCACCATTAGCGGCAATTTAGGAAACTTTGGCGGTGGCATCCACAACAGCGGCAATCTGAGTTTAATCGGCAGCTCGATCGACAACAATCGATCGTTTGACTCCTACGGAGAGGGGTTTGGTGGCGGTCTCGACAACTTAGGAACCTTAGAGATTCTCGACAGCACGGTGAGCAACAACCAAGCCGGTGATGAAGGTGGCGGCATCCGAAATATGGGAAGTCTCACCTTAACCAACAGTACTGTCAGCAACAACCAGGTCAATATTGCAGGGGGCGGCATTTTCAACAATGGCGGCGATCTTACGGTTCAAAACAGCACGATCGCCGCGAACGTTGCCGATAACGACGGTAACGGCATTGGTGACGGGGGTGGAATCTTTAACGGAACGATCGATGCCAGCCCCCCTATAAACAATGGAACCGTCGATCTTCGCAATACCATTGTTGCCGGAAACTTCGACACGCCGAACAATGCCGGTTCTGGAGCGATCGCCCCCGACGTTGCGGGCAACTTCACCAGTAACGGTTATAACTTAATTGGTAATGACAACGGCAGTACGGGATTTACCAGTACCGGCGATTTGGTGGGGACGAATACGACTCCCCTCGACCCGCTGTTAACTCCGTTACAAGACAACAGCGGTTCGACGTTCACCCATGGATTGCAAACCGGTAGTCCCGCCATCAATGCCGGAGATCCCAACTTTACCCCACCTCCCGATTTCGATCAGCGAGGTACGGGATTCCCGCGTGTGGTCAACAGTCGCCTCGATATCGGAGCCTTTGAATCGGACTTAACGCCTCCTGCTGGCAATGACGATCCAGTCGCACAGAACGATCGCTTCGTCTTAGAGAAAGATACCCTGTTTGTTGGAGATGTGTTGGCCAACGACAGCGACCCAAATGGCGATCCGCTCAATGCATCACTGGTGAGCGACGTTCTCAACGGAAACCTGGTTCTGAATACCGATGGCTCGTTTGATTATACGCCTGCTCCCAACTTCACGGGTTTAGATAGCTTTGTCTATGAAGTCACCGATGGCAATGGAGGCAGTGCAACCGCAACCGTCGATCTAAATGTTGTTTCCTCCATCAACAACGACCCGCTCGCGATTGTCGTAGATACCTTAGTCGATGAAAACGATGGTAACTACAGTGCCGGTGATTTATCCTTCCGAGAAGCGATCGGCTTAGTGGATTCAGGTGGCACCATTACCTTCGATACCAGCCTGGTCAATCAAGATGTTGGCTTTGGCTTAGGAACCATCGGCGATCTACTTGGGACGGTGGAGATAAATAAGGCCGTCACCATTGAGGGTTTCAGCTTCATAACCCTTGACAGCAAGCTCGTTGCGAACGACTCGAACGGCAGCACTAAAATCGATGTCACCATTGACGGACTGAACCTAACCGAAGGAGTTGAAAACAATGAAAATCTAACGGTTAACAACAGTACCGTTAGCAATAATATCTTCAATGCCTATGGTGGTAGTATCTTTACAGCAGATAACATCGTCATCACCGGCAGCGATACGGATGGATTTATCAACGACATCGGTGGAACCGCCACCATTCAAAACAGCCTCATTACCAACAATAACGGAACGGGTCTCCTCAACAACGAAGGCGACCTCACCGTCATTAACAGTACGATTTCAGACAACGCCTCGAGCGATGGATTTGGACTTGTCGATGGGGGAGGCGGGATTGTCAATTACGACGGAAATGTAACCGTCACGAGCAGTACCGTTTCCGGCAACAGTACGACGGGTAACGGTGGCGGCATTATCAACTATCGGAGTTCGCCGTACTGGTCAGCCACTCTGAGCGTGACAGATACCGTTATCAGCGGCAACCAAGCCGACGGTTCGGGAGCCGGAATTCATAACAACGAAGGGGTTGTTAGCCTCGATAACAGCAGCATTTCTGACAATACTGCAACTGTCGATGGGGGTGGCATCAACAACGACGGCGGAGACTTAACGCTGACGCAGAGCAATATCACCGGAAATATCGCTCTCAGCGGCGGGGGAATTTTCAACCGAGGTTCCAGTACCATCGACGGAACGACGATTTCCAACAACACCGCCAGTAACGGCGGAGGTCTCTATGTTAGCGGTGATGTCACCTTAATCGATAGTGCGATCGAGAACAACACCGCCAATCCCGGAAACGGCGGCGGCGTCTTCTTTGAAAGCGGCAACTTCAGCCAAACCAACACGGCGATCGTCAACAATACCCCAGATAATATCTTCGGACTGAACCAATCGCCGATCGCCACAGACGATCTTTACAGTCTCGATGAAGATACAATTTTAGCGATCGCTCCCAACGAAGGCATCCTCAGTAACGACAACGACCCCGATAGCGATACACTAACGGCAACACTGCTGGCCGATGTCGCCCATGGAACTCTCAATCTCAACAACGACGGCAGCTTTACTTATACCCCCGACCCCAACTTCAACGGTAGCGATAATTTTACCTACGAAGTCAGCGATGGCGCTTTCACCGATACCGCCACAGTCGCTCTCACCGTCAACCCGGTTAACGACGCTCCCGTAGCTGTTAATGACGTGGCCAGCACGAGTGAAGGTACGCCCGTGGCGATCGACGTACTCAGCAACGATACCGACATTGATGGCGACACGCTGAGTGTCAGCAGTGTGGGAACCCCCAGCAACGGCGCAGTGGCGATTGATGCCGATAATACCCTCACCTACACGCCCGATGCCAACTTCAGCGGAGACGATAGCTTCACCTACACCATCGACGACGGCAACGGTGGCACTGCCACAGCAACTGTTAACCTCACCGTGACTCCCTCCTTTGATGTCCTCGTTGTAGATACCTTGCTCGATGAAAACGACGGTGACTTCAGCGCCGGTGATTTATCCTTCCGAGAAGCACTCGACTTAATTGGCGTAGGTGGCACGATTACTTTCGACCCCAACCTTGCCACTCAAGATGTTGGCCTTGGCTTGGGAACCATTGGCACGGGGTTAGGGGCATGGGCGATCGACAAGCCGATGACCATTAACGGTCTAGGCTCCGATTTAATAACCCTGAGTGACGATGTCAGCGTTAATGACTCTAACAACAGCACTAAAATCGAAGTTGCTCTCGATGGACTGACCTTCGCCGACGGTGTCGGAAACAACGAAAATCTAACGGTTACCAGCAGTAAATTTTTGGGGAATCCTCTATTTAACGGCTCTGGGGGCAGTATCCTCACCGCAGATAATATCGTCATCACGGGTAGCGAATCCGCTGGATTTATCAACGATCCCGGTGGGACAGCCACCATTAGTAATAGCCTGATCGCGAACAATAACGGTATAGGCGTTATCAATAATGGTATAGCCGACCTCACCGTAATTAACAGCACAATCTCGGGGAACGGTGCAAATCCCGGAGTTAGTGGGGGAGGCGGCATCGAAAACTTTGGCGGGAATTTGACCGTCATTAGCAGTACCATTTCTGGCAACAGCACCACAGCCAATGGGGGCGGTATCCTGAATATCGGAAGTTACGGGTTAGGCAATCTAACCGTGACGGACACCGTTATTAGCGGCAACCAAGCCAGTGGTTCCGGAGCGGGAATCTACAACAGGGAGGGTACCGTTAACCTCGACAACAGCACCATTAGTGGTAACGCGGCTGGTGAATCGGGGGGTGGCATTTTCAACAACGCCGACTTGACGGTGAACAATAGCACGATCGCGGCAAACACCGCTGATAGTAACAGTGATGGAAGCGGTGACGGCGGTGGCATTTTCGGAGATTTAGGTACAGCACAAATCGCCAATACCCTCATTGCCGGAAACTTCGATACACCCAATAATGCTGGTGGTGGAACTATCCATTCCGACGTGTCCGGCGACTTCACCAGTAATGGATATAACTTGATTGGTGACGACACGGGTAGCACGGGCTTCACCAATACTGGCGATTTGGTCGGCACGACAACAAATCCCATCGATCCGCTGTTAACTCCGTTACAAGACAACAGCGGTTCCACGTTCACCCATGCCTTACTCTCCGGTAGTCCTGCCATTAATGCCGGAGATCCCAACTTTGCACCTCCTCCCGATTTCGACCAACGAGGTACGGGATTCCCGCGCGTCGTAGACGATCGCCTCGATATTGGAGCCTTTGAATCTAACTTGACTCCCCCGACGAACAATTCCCCAATCACAGGTGACGATAGCTTCAGTGGCGACGAAGACACCGACCTCAGCGGCAACGTCTTAACCAACGATAGCGACCCCGATGGCGACCCGCTAACGGCAACGCTCCTCACCGATGTGGCTAACGGCAGCCTCAGCTTTAACAGTGACGGTTCCTTCAGCTATACCCCCGCGGCCAACTTCAACGGTTCTGATAGCTTTACTTACGAAATCAGCGATGGAACCTTCACCGATACAGCGACCGTCAATCTCGCCATCAATCCCGTCAACGACGCTCCGGTGGCATCAGACGATAGCATCAGTACGCTGGAAAATACTGCTGTCACCTTCGAGGTTCTCAGCAACGATAGCGATGTTGATGGAGATTCCCTCAGCGTCGCGGCGGTGAGTGATGCTGGCAACGGTACAGTAGACCTCAACGCCGATGGAACGCTGACCTACACTCCCAATACAGGCTTTAGCGGTAGCGACAGTTTTACTTACGACCTCAGCGATGGCACTCTCACGGATACGGCGACGGTCGATGTGGTTGTCGATGCTATGGTGCCCAACGATCGCCTGGAAGTTACCGCTGACGGTTCGACGGAGTTCTACGCTGTCGATTCCTACGGCGGCTCTCAGGATGTCACTTCGCAACTGACCTTTGCCCCCGATGGCAGTAGCGTGGATATTACCGGCAATAGCTGGAAAAAGCTGTCCTTGGATTACACGATTACCCCTTACACCGTCCTCAAGTTCGACTTCAAAAGTACCGCTCGCGGCGAGATTCACGGCATCGGCTTCGATACGGACAACAATATCAGTTCGAACCGCACGTTCAAGCTGTACGGAACGCAGAATTGGGGTCTCCGTGCGTTCGATAACTACGCTACTCCCGATGTCTGGCAAAGTTACGAGATTCCCGTGGGTGAGTTCTTCACCGGCCCGATGAACTCTCTCACGCTGACGAACGACCACGATGTGAGCAATCCGACAGCCAACAGTCAGTTCCGCAATCTCGAACTAGTCGAGGAGGTTCCGGCAGACCTTCCCACGTTGACTGTGACGACAAATGGCACGTCTGAGGCTTATCCTCTCGAGTCTGCCTACAACGGACAGGATGCGTCACCCCAGGTGACGCTGAGTCCCGATGGCAGTTCTCTGCAACTGCAAGGCAATAGTTGGAAGCGGATTAACTTGGATTACACTGTCACCGCCGACACGATTTTGGAGTTGGAATTCCGCAGTACGTCGCAGGGTGAGATTCACGGCATCGGCTTTGACAACGATAACCGCGTGAGCAGCGATCGCCTCTTTAAGTTTTACGGAACACAAAATTGGGGTCTAAGTGAATATGAAAACTACGCGGCACAGTCGGACGAGTGGAAGTTTTATCAGATTCGCGTGGGAGACTTTTTCACGGGATCGATGCCTTACTTGATTTTGACGAACGACCACGATACGAACAATCCGACCGCCAGCAGCGAGTTTCGTAACATCAAGGTTTACGAGGGAACGAACGTTCAGTTTGGAAGCGGCGGCAACGATATCCTGACGGGAGGCAGCGATGACGATGTTTTAATTGGGGTCGATCCCAACCAGATAACCCCCGGTTCGGGTGAAATCGACGAGCTGACGGGAGATGGAGGAGCCGATACGTTCGTTCTCGGTGATGCGACGCAAGCTTACTACGACGATGGCGACGCGGCCACTGCGGGACTCGACGACTATGCCTCGATTACGGATTTTAACGCCAGTGAGGGAGATGTGGTGCGCTTGAGCGGGACGGCGGCGAACTACGAGTTGCGACCGGCTGCTAACGGTAACGATATTGACATTTATCGGACTGTTAATAACGAGTCTGAGTTGATTAGTGTGGTTGAAGGAGTCAGCGATCTCGATTTAGCGAGTCCTGCTTTTGAATTCGTCTAATTCTCCGAACAACTCGGAATCTGGCTTGAAAACCTCCTCTCAGTCGGGACGCTGTCCACAGCGTCCCAATGGGATTTTGCAAAAGCGATCGCCTCACCGAGACGCCAACGGCTTGGGTAAATAGCCTTCCATCACGAAATCTCGACCGACGGAATACCAGCGGAGGCGTTCGAGTGTTAACGCGTCGGTCATTTTTTCGAGTCCTAAATCGCCGATGGGGGTGGGGGCGTCGGTTCCGCCGACAATTTTAGGGGCGATAAATGCCAAAACTTTTTGAATCGCACCGTCGGCGATCGCACGAGCCGCTAGAGTTCCGCCACATTCCCATAATACCGACATGGCGTCGCGATCGAACAGCAGTTGCAACACCTTATCTGGCGTCACGTCGATAACCTCAACGACTTCCACACCACGATCGCGTAACTGGCGTTGAACCTCTGGCTTGACGCCTTTCTCCGTCACCACCAACGTCGGGGCTTCCGATACGTCCCACAACCTCGCCTGAGTCGGTAAATCGAGAGTTCTCGTCATCACGACGCGCAGGGGATTGCGCGACTCTGTATCGTGACTCGTCAAACGCGGGTTATCGCAGCGGACGGTATTTCCCCCCACGATCACTGCATCGCAGACACTGCGAAGATGATGCACTTCGCTTCTGGCTTCGGTTCCCGTCACCCACGCACTATGTCCGGTGGTACTGGCGATTTTCCCATCGAGGGTCATGGCGTACTTCAAAATCCCAAACGGACGGTGATAGAGAATTCGGTGGAAAAAGGCTTCGTTGAGACGGCGACAGTCTTCTTCTTCGACACCGATGACGACTTCAATTTCCGCGTCCCGCAAACGCTTGACGCCCCCCCCACCGACTTTAGGGTTGGGATCGACGGTTCCCACGACGACTTTCGCCACCCCAGCTTCTACCAACGCATCCGAACAGGGAGGCGTTCGTCCGTGATGGTTGCACGGCTCTAAGCTGACGTATACTGTGGCACCTTTGGCGCGATCGCCCGCTTCGCGCAATGCGAACACTTCCGCATGAGGGTCTCCGGCTTTGGGATGAAACCCTTCTCCGACGATTTGACCGTTGCTGACGACGACCGCCCCCACCATCGGATTCGGCGCAGTCCGCCCCAACGCCTGACGCGCAAGGGTCAGACAACGCTGCATCATGGCGCGATCGAAAGCACTGACGGAAGGTGGGTTCGCTGCGTTCATCGTCCTAAAACGGTTCGTGTGCGGCTGTCCGGTGCGACAGCTTATCACTTTGAGTGTATCTTTTACCGCGAACAGCGAACAGCGTGCCGTGTTGTAGGGTGCGTGACTTGAAAAATAGGGTGTCGATGGTGAGACCTATAAATCGTCACGCACCGCCAATGTACACCACCCACATACAAGGGTACGTGACCTAAAGACAGGAACGATATTGCACCCAACCGATCGACTCGTCACGCACCGAACCCGTTTCTCCTCATCTCCTCATCTCCTCGCCAGACTTGACGTGATGGCAAATTCATCGGATGGTGAATGGGGCGGTGTGCGCCCCGACTTCCGCACCTCATTCACCCTCGAACAGTCATGCTCAAACGAATTGCGGCGATCTTGCTGGTTGCAGTGACAGTCACGCTGACGAGTTGCTCGACTTCTCCTACGAGCGGCTTAACCTCGTATGTGGATAGTTACGATGGCTATCGCTTTCTCTATCCGAACGAATGGATCGAGATGGACGCAACGAACCTGACGCCAGATGCAATTTTCCACGACCTCATCGAACGCAGTGAGAACGTCAGCGTGATTATCAATCCGGTTCCGGAAGGTCAAACTCTCGCCGATCTCGGAACGCCTACAGAGGTCGGATACGAGCTATCTAAACGTGCGATCGCTCCGGAAGGGTCCGATCGCGTCGCCGAACTGATCGACGCCGAATCGCGACAAGACGAGGACGGAAAAACTTACTATATTTTTGAATACGCCGTTCAGTTACCCGATCGCCTACGACACAACATCGCGAGTATTGCGATTTCCCGCAACAAACTCTTTACGCTCAACGTCTCGACGACCGATCGACGCTGGAAGGAAATTCAAGATAAACTCCGTTTCGTGGCAAAGTCTTTCTTTGTTTACTAAACCTCGCACGCTCGGGGCGATCGAGACGACCGGATAACGAGATGATGCGATCTCTCCCCTTTTACAGCGAGCAGCGAACAGTCAGCCGCGAAACAGTGAGGACAGTTGAGAGTTGACAGTTTCTCCCCCTCTCCCTTGCTCCCCCTCTCCCCCTCTCCCCACCATGAGTCAACCGATTCTGATTCTGGCTTCTGCCTCTCCCGCTCGCCGTCAATTGCTACACAACGCGGGAATCGAACCGATCGTTTGTCCGAGCCATTTCGACGAATCGCAAGTTCAACTGACAAATCCTGTGGCGTTGGTGCAAACGTTAGCGCAACTTAAGGCTGAAAGTATCGCGACGCAGGTTCGTCACGGAAACACCCCGCCACGAACGACGACGGTGCGAAATCCCGAGTCGGTGCTGATCCTCGCTTGCGATTCGGTGCTGCTCCTTGAGGATCGCATTTATGGAAAACCTGAAAATCCTGAAGCTGCCGTCAAACGTTGGAAAGAAATGCGAGGACAGGTAGGTGAACTTTATACCGGACACGCGATCGTTGACATAGCACAAAATACAACAATTGTCAACTGCGAGACGACGCGAGTTCACTTTGCCCAATTGAGCGATCGCCAAATTGAAGCCTACGTGGCCACTGAGGAACCCCTTAACTGTGCGGGATGTTTTGCCATCGACGGACGCGGAAGTTTGTTCGTGGAGAAACTCGAAGGCTGTCACAGCAACGTCATCGGTTTGAGTATGCCGTTATTCCGACGAATGTTAGGTGAATTGGGCTACGATCCGACGGATTTTTGGTCGTGAGGCGTTTGAGGGGTACGGGGGCGATCGCAACTGAGATCGCCTCGAACGTTCTTTCTAAGGTTCTGATGTGGAAAATTCCTTAGATTTCTACATTGAGTTTCACCCACTTTTCGGTTTACATGGAAAGGTGGCATCCATCTCTTTCCTAACCCATGTCTGATGTAGAAGTCGTTGTTATCGGTAGCGGCATTGGCGGGCTTGTCACCGCCTCTATGCTGGCACGATACGGGTTCTCGGTACTGCTGTGCGAGAGTCATACGATTCCCGGCGGTTCGGCACACGGCTTCTCGCGCCAGGGATTTCATTTCGATGCCGGACCGTCGTTTTTTTGCGGATTGACCGATCCCAGCAGTCTCAACCCACTACGCCAAGTGCTGTCGGTTTTGGACGAAGCGATCGAAACCATTCCCTACGATCCCCTCGGTCACTATCATTTTCCCGATGGAACGCTCGAAGTTTGTAGCGATATCGATCGCTACCGACAGGCGATCGCCGAAATTACCCCCGATGGCGCCCGAGAATTCAGCCGCTTAGAACGGCGGTTAGCGACGATCTACGAAGCGCTGCGAGGCATTCCACCGCTGGCATTGCGCCTCGATTGGGAAGCAATTCCCTTTCTCGTCCGACATTATCCCTTTCGGCTGTTTAAATTACTGCCCGCGATGGGGTTAATGCAGCGAACTGTTGGGGAGTTGATGGACGAGTGCGTTCGCAATCCTTGGGTCAAACGCACGATCGATCTCGAATGTTTCCTGCTGTCGGGATTGAAAGCCTACGGTACTATCGCCCCAGAAGTGGCGTTCATGTTCGGGGAACGGGCGCGATCGACGGTAGACTATCCCCTCGGGGGAAGTGCGGCGATCGTGGACGCGTTGGTCAGGGGATTGAAAAAATGGGGGGGCGAGTTACGCCTGAAAACCCACGTCGAGAAAATTTTAGTCGAATCGGGAGAAGTGCGGGGCGTTCGGTTGCGCGGAGGTGAAACGATTTCTGCCCCTGTCGTCATTTCTAACGCCACAGTTTGGGATACGTATCTCAAACTCCTCGATGCGGCCGATTTACCGCCGACTTACCGTCAAGAAAACCTGTCGCTTCCCGCCATCGATAGTTTCATGCACCTGAATCTGGGTATCCGCAGCGACGGTTTAGACGGGTTGACGGGACATCACGTCGTCGTGTTGGACGAACTGGCCGATATTACCGTTCCAGGGAATACCTGCATGATTTCGATTCCTACAGTATGGGATAAAACCCTCGCCCCGGAGGGATATCACGCACTCCACGCTTACACTCTCGAACCCTATCGCGATTGGAAACTCGATGCCGATTACGAACGGCGAAAACAAGAGCGATCGCGATCGCTTTATCGGGCAGTCGAAAAAATTATTCCTGACTTGCGCGATCGCATCGAATTCGAGATGATAGGAACTCCCGTCACGCACGCGCGATTTTTGCGACGCTATCAAGGGACTTACGGTCCGGCAATTCCTCCAATTCGAGGGATTTACCCGACGATTCACACGCCCGTTAAAGGACTGTATCGGGTGGGTGACTCTACGCTTCCTGGCATTGGCGTTCCTGCTGTTGCTGCCTCGGGAATTATGTGTGCAAATACGTTAGTCAGTCCTTCCAAAATGTCAGAAATGTTGCAAGAAGTCGGACTATTATAATTGACAATTGATATTTGATAGTCGTAGGGTGTGTGACGCGGGCATAAAATGTCTTTTATTGAAAGCCCGATGGGATTTCCCGCGTCACGCACCTTTAGAACGCGAACCGCGAACAGTCAGCCACGAACAGTTGTAGGGTGCGTGACCTAAAGACACGAGAAATTTGGCGCGAAACCGGCAAACTCGTCACGCACCGACTCCTTATCTCCCTTGTTTTCCTTGTCTCTCTTGTCTCAATCTTAAAAAATTGATTCTTTCAAATCCTCGTCAAGTTGCATTTCTTGCGTTAAAAGATGTCGATCGCAAAGGGGCTTACGCTGATGTTGCCCTCGATCGCCAGTTGGCAAAAGCTCAGTTAAAACCGCTCGATCGCGGCTTAGCCACTGAATTAGTTTATGGCTGCGTTCGGGGGGCGCGATCGCTCGATGCCATTCTCGATCGCTTCGCCAAGAAACCCGCCCACCAACAACCCCCTGATTTGCGGATTTTACTGCACTTAGGATTTTATCAACTCGTGTTTCTCGATCGCATCTCCGACGCGGCGGCTGTCGATACCACCGTCAAGCTGGCGAAAGCGAACCGTATGATGGGGTTATCCGGCGTCGTTAACGGGGTATTACGTCAGTATTTGCGATATCGAGATAAAAACCCTAATAAAAAACCATTTCCAGAAGAAATTCTTCCCGAAGAACCTATTTCGAGATTGGGAATTCGCTACAGTTATCCCGATTGGATTGTCAAAACTTGGAGCGATCGCTTCAGTTTTGAAGAAACCGAACAGTTGTGTCAGTGGTTTAATACACCCCCCAGCGTTCACTTACGAATTAATCCCTTAAAAACTACGATCGAAACGGTTGCTCCTGCCTTACAAGAGGCAGGAGCAAACGTCGAACAAATCCCCTACATTCCCCAAGGTTTAAAATTACAAAGTGCCGGAAAAATCGAAGCGTTACCGGGATATGCTGAGGGATGGTGGACAGTACAAGACAGTAGCGCCCAGTTAGTCACCCATCTCCTCGAACCGCAACCGGAAGAAGTCATCGTCGATGCGTGCGCTGCACCTGGGGGAAAAACCACCCATATCGCTGAGTTAATGCAGGATACCGGGACAATTTGGGCGATCGATCCGACGCCGTCGCGGTTGAAAAAAGTGCGTCAAAATTGCGATCGCCTGCAACTCAAATCCGTCAAAATTCTCGAAGGCGACAGTCGCCAAAAATCCCAATTTAACGGAACGGTCGATCGCGTACTTCTCGACGCCCCCTGTTCCGGCTTGGGAACCCTCCACCGACGGGCGGATTTGCGCTGGCGACAAACCCCCGAAAACGCGATCGAACTCTCCCAACTCCAACGACAACTTTTAGACGCCTGCGCGAGTTGGGTGAAACCCGGCGGCGTCTTAGTCTACGCCACTTGTACCGTCAACGATATCGAAAACGAAGGCGTCGTGACACCGTTTTTAGACAGTCACGACGACTGGCGCATCGAAGCCCCCGTCTCCGAGTCTCCCGTCGCCTCCTTCGCCTCTCCCGAAGGTTGGATTCGCGTGTTTCCCCACCGTCACAATATGGATGGTTTTTTCATGGTGAAATTACGGCGAATCGAAGGTTAACTGTTTCCCCTGAGATACCACCCATTTTACCCTCGCCCGTCGTCGCAAAGCGTCGAAAGGATCGATCGCCTCCAACACCACAAACGACGCCGGTTTTCCAATGTCCAAACCGTACTCGTTTTCAACGTTTAACGTTTTCGCGCCGTTCGTCGTCACCATTTCATAACAGGCGTCAATTTCCGCACGCCCCGTCATCTGACAGACGTGCAACCCCATCCACGCCACATCTAGCATATTTCCCGTTCCCAAACTGTACCAAGGATCTTGAATACAATCGTGTCCGAAACTGACGTTAAGTCCCTGTTGCCAAAGCTCTTTGACTCGGGTAACTCCGCGCCGTTTCGGATAGCTATCGGTACGCCCTTGTAGGGTGATATTAATCAATGGATTGGCGATGAGATTCAACCGCGCCCGTTGCAGAAATCCCATAAGTTTTTGAGCGTAGGCGTTGTTATACGAACCCATCGCCGTGGTGTGGCTGGCGGTAACGCGAGAACCCATATCGCGGCGAATCGTACAAGCCGCCATGACTTCGAGAAACCGCGACTGTTCGTCGTCAATTTCGTCACAGTGAATATCGATGAGGCGATCGCTCTTTTCGGCGAGTTCGAACACGGTTTCCACAGACTTTACCCCATCTTCTCGCGTGAGTTCGTAATGGGGAATTCCGCCGATCGCATCTGCACCCAAGGCGATCGCTTCTCGCAGTAACTCCAGATTTTTCGGATGGCTGTAAATCCCATCCTGCGGAAACGCCACCACCTGCACCCGCATCCAATCCGCCACGTTGTCGCGTACCTCCAACAAGGCTTTGAGGGCGCTTAACGTCGGTTCGCTAACATCGGCGTGAGTCCGCACCCAGAGAACCCCTTGGGCGGCTTGTTGTTGGAGCGTTTCTAACGCACGATGTTTGACATCATCGATCGAAAGAGATTTCTTCCGTTCTCCCCAAATCTGAATCCCCTCAAACAGCGTTCCGCTTTCGTTCCAACGAGGTTCTCCCGCCGTCAACGCCGAATCCAGATGGATGTGAGATTCCACAAACGGCGGCGAAACCAACCGTTCGGCGGCGTCAAGTTCCCTCACAGCGGAAGCGGGAAGCTGCGGCGCGATCGCGCCGATGCGCGTTCCCTCCACCCCAATATCGACAATATCCCCCTGGGGATAGCGTCGCGCCCGTCTGAGAATGAGAGTGAAATCGCTCATTGTTGAAGCCAGAGTCGTAGGGTGCTGTGACGCGGCCGGAAAATGGGGGTAAAACCCGGTCAATGTGGTATTACCGCGTCACGCACCGCCCCCACCGACCACCTCACCCCATCATCTCATCATCCCATCATCCCGATCGCACCATTACCCCATCATCCCGATCGCACCATCACCCCATCACGTCGTATATTCCGCGTTGATGCGAACGTAGTCGTAACTGAGATCGCAACCCCAGGCGAAGCCCTCACCAGAACCATAGCCGAGGTTAATCTCGATCGACACCGTGTCGTCTTTAAGATACTCTCCGGCTGCCTGTTGTTTCAGGTACTCGCTGGCGGCGGCGCGATCGAAGTCTAAAGGCTGTCCGTTTTCCATTAAATGGAACTCGCCCAGCTTAATTCGTAAGTTCTCTTGCTCGAAGTTTACCCCAGCGCGTCCGGCTGCGGCGGCGATGCGCCCCCAGTTGGGATCGCGCCCGAAAATGGCCGATTTAACGAGGGAAGAACCCGCCACCGTTCGGGCGATTTTCCGGGCGTCGTCGTCACTGGCGGTTCCCGAAACTCGCACTTCAATTAAACAAGTCGCTCCTTCACCGTCGCGGGCGATCGCTTTGGCTAAATGCTGGCACACGTGCGTCAGCATGGCTTCGAGTTTTTCGGCTTCTGGCCCCTCTTTGACGATCGCCGGGGTGCGGGATTGTCCATTGGCGAAAGCAATCAACGTGTCGTTGGTGCTGGTGTCGCCATCTACCGTAATTTGGTTGAAGCTTTTATCGGCAGCACGACGCAGCATATCTTGCCACAGTTGGGAAGACACGACAGCGTCGCAGGTGACGAACGCCAGCATCGTGGCCATGTTGGGGTGAATCATCCCCGAACCTTTGGACATTCCCCCCATCCGCACGGTGCGATCGCCGAATTGTGCTTCGATGGCGATCGATTTCGTGACTAAATCCGTCGTGATAATGGCTTCGGCGGCGCTGTCTCCGCCGGTATCTGATAGGGCGGCGGCCACTTTGGGAACGCCTTCCCGCAGGGCGTCCATTTTGATGCGCTGTCCGATAACGCCCGTTGAGGCGAGAAAGACTTCATCGAGGGGAATACTCAAGGTTTGGGCGACGAGGCGGGCGCTTTCTCGCACGTCTTCCCACCCCGCTTCTCCCGTGGCGGCGTTGGCTTGTCCGGCGTTGCAGAGGATAGCGCGGCCGCCGCTCTTGGACTGAAGTTTCTGACGACAGTAATCGACGCAAGCCGCCCGAACCTGAGTTTTCGTAAACACCCCTGCGGCGATCGCTTCGACGTCCGAGACAATTAAGGCTAAATCTTTTGCTCCCGACGGTTTGAGTCCCGCCGCGATGCCCGCCGCGCGATAGCCTCTCGGGGCGGTTACGCCGCCAGAAATTTCTTGCCACTCCACCACGATCGATCTTCCTCGCTGATACGTCGATATCGAGTGGCGATTATATCAAAGTTAAGGGGGGCGCGTTTCGGCCGGCCGCTACCAATCCCCCGAAAAACGCGCAAAAAAAAGGGAGAGCCGCAACTCTCCCCGCCATCAGGGTGCATCTATATACCATATTTTAGTCAATTCAGGGTGGGGGGTCAAGCCCCTTTTTTTAGATGTAGGGTGCGTGACTTGAAAAATCCGGTGTAAATCCTGAGACCGAGAAATCGTCACGCACCGCCGATGTACACCGCCAACATACAAGGGTGCGTGACTTGAAAAATCCGGTGTAAATCCTGAGACCGAGAAATCGTCACGCAC
>NZ_JAQNCQ010000360.1:0-33321 GCF_028368005.1 Geitlerinema sp. CS-897
ACTGCAAATCAATTCATAGAAAGGATGGTTATTCGTATGCCTGAAAGAGTCATAAGATTGACGGCGGCTAAAGCCGCACGTTCGTTTTTCCTCCCCCGGCTAAAGCACGGGGGCTTCCAAACGTATCGGAGGTTACCGTGATGCGGCTGTACGAATTTGCCCTCGATGCGTTTGAAAAAGCCCTCCATCTCGAACCGCGCGATCGCTGGGCGGTCAGATCTCGTCACACTGCGGAAACGGCGATCGCAGGTTGGCGAGAAATCTTGGGGCGAGTGCGTCCGTGCCACGCCTGCAAGTACTACCACGGTGACGACGACGTTCGCTGTGCGCCGCATCCCTTCGATCGCGAAACCCCAACCTGTCCCGATTGGGAACTGTTTCGACACGCCGAGGATCGCGTCTAGAACGGGAGTCTAGCGATCGCTGCGAGATCTCAATTCCAGGGATCGTCGATCGCATCAGAAGGATTGGCCCGTTCCAAGGCAGCTACCTGACGGGAAATCTGACGCTGAGGACGGCCAGACCAGCGATCGAGAACGTCTTTAATAAACGCTTCCTCGATCCAAGTTTTCGTCACCACAGCCAACGGGAGCGCCAAAATCAGCCCCAACAACCCTAAAAACGTGGCGAAGAAAATTTGCGCCGTCAACGTCGCCGCCGGAAGCAAAGACACCTGCTTTTGCATCACCATCGGGCTGAACCAGTAGCTTTCCAGGTTTTGAATGACCAAATACAAAATCAAAACCGCCAAAGCTTTTAAGGGCGTATCCAATAGCGCCACAGACACGGGAAACACCACGCTCATCGTCGGGCCGATATTGGGAATAAAGTTAAACGCACCCGCCAGGAGCGCGTGAGCGAAGACAAATTTAACTTGCAACGCAACTAAGCCGATGGCGCTGAGACTCGCTACGAACAGGGAGTTGATGACGATTCCCCCCATCCAGTTGAGAAGAGAGGTTTCGCAAGCAGTGAAGATTTCATCGGCGCGACGTCGGTAAAACGAGGGAAACAGCCGAATCGTCATGTTGCGATAGGACGTGGGACTGACCAGAAACATCACCGTCAGGACGACGACGAGGAGCAGTTGCAGTAAAACGGCCAGAGAGTTCGAGAAAAAGGTAAAGAAGTTTCCGAGTAGATCTCCGGCCAGCGGCCCGACTTGGCGCGTGAAATCGGAGAAGTCGGGTAAGTCGATTTCCTCGAGTTTCAACCATGTGGGGGGATTCTCGAGGACGCCGTCGAGCCACGCGAGAAACCGTTGCAACCCCACGGGAACCAGTTCGAGGAGTTGTTGGAACTGCTCGACGAACGGCGGAACCACGAGTCCGACAAACAAGATGCCAAATAACAAAACGAACAGCAGCGACAGCAACACCGCTTTTCCGCGACCGATCTCGATGCCGCGACGGATTCCGAACTGCTGAATCCAGCGCACGAGACTGTTGAGGGCGATCGCTAACACCATCGCCGTAAAAACCAACAATAAAATTTGACGAAACTGCCAAATTATGGTAACGGATATGATAAAACCGATGACGGCGATCCAATCCCCAAGTTTCACAACGTTGACTCCTCACATTGAACGATCGCACCGAAAATTGACGGGATTTGCTTTGAAAATACTCCAAAACCGCTATCCCGTCGCGATGTTGTTATAGGACGTAACGTCAGTTTGTTCGATTTGGCGATCGATCGCAGCTCGGTAGGCAGCGAGTTGGTGGTTCGGACTCATATCTCCCGTTTGATTGAGAAACGACCATTCCTGGCCGACGTGGAGGTACACTTGTTTCCCTAAGACCGTTGGCGGTAGTGTAGGGGTTACGTCGGCGATGTTGACGATGCGGTAGGTATTGGGGACTAACTCGCTGTAGTATTTGGCAAAGATCGGGTCGCCGACGCGAGGAGTTCCGTAGGTGTAGGCTCGCAGTCGATCGCGGCGATCGCTAAAGGATTCGGCAATATCGATCGCGGCGAGAACCGCTAACGCTCCCCCAAGGCTGTGTCCGGTAAAGTAACAGGGTAAATTCGGATCGAGAGAGCCGACGACCGCTCGAACTTGTTCGTCGAGGGTTTCCTGGTAAATGTCATTAAACCCCTTGTGGACTCGACCGGGACTGATATCGTAAATCCGATAGTATTCCTGAGAGGCATCGAGGTTTGCAATCCACTCGTCGAGTTCCTGAGTTCCGCGAAACACGACAATGTGGTGTTGGGGAGACGTTAAAACAAATCCGTAGTATACCTGTCGGATTTCTGGAACCTCCATCTCCTTCAAGACGTGCTTTTTGATTTGTTTTTCGAGGAAACCCGGTTCTCGTTCCGCTTTGAACGACGCCACCTGTCGGTAAGCCTCAAATTCCTCCGTATAGCTCTCGAGTTGGGAGATCGCGCCGTCGTACTGCAAGGCATCCTGTAGACTTTGCTCGGCTTTGAGATACTGTTCGGTTCCCAGACGACAGCAACGCACGAAAAAACTCGACAACGCGCGATCGTAGGGAACCTCCGGAGGGGTGAGGGTGACCGAATCGCGGACTTCTAACAACCGTTCGAGGGGAGTCTCTTCCTCGAACCCCAGATCGGCTTTACCCTCAGAGGTGTCTTCGGCCATGCGATCGCGCAAGTAGTTTACCGTAACGCTCGTCGCCGCACCGGCCACTAACCCCGCAATCAACATTTGCCGACGATTCAATTTCGCCATCGTGTCCCCCTCGCCCGTCACAGTTTGAATCCGTTGCCAAAAGGCTAGACGGTTAAAAAACTTTACGCTGTCCGAAATCGCCCAAAACCTTGAAGGCAAACTTCGGCAACGCTAACATTCGCCGCCAGCGCCAAGGCTCTTGATAGAGGCGATACGCCCATTCTAGATGGTTGTTTCCCATCCAGTCCGGGGCGCGAGTTTTGACACCGGCCCAAATATCGAAACTTCCGCCGACGCCGATCCAAACGGCATTGGGGCAGAGATGGCGGTGTTCGACAATCCAGAGTTCCTGACGGGGAACGCCCAACCCGACCAACACGACATCGGGTTGTTTCTGTTGTAACTCGCGGGTCAAATCTTGTCGTTCCTCGTCGGACAAATAGCCGTGTCGCACCCCGACGAGATTTAAGTTTCGATACTGTTGTTTGAGGGTCTCGGCGGCCTGTCGAACGACCTCCGGTTTGCCCCCGTAGAAAAAGACCGATCGCGACGAGTCGAGTTGTGACAGTAGCGTTTGCGCCAGTTCGATCCCCGGACAGCGTTTGACGCGGTGTCCCAACAGTTGTAAATAGAGAACGACACCCGCACCGTCGGGGATCGACAGTTCGGCTCGAGCGATGGCGTTGGCGAGGGCGGGGTTGGTTTCGGCTTGCATCGTCATTTCCGCGTTGAGGGTGACGACATGGGTACCGAGATGTCGGTCGAGTCGAGAACGCAGCCATGCCACGTAATCGGGATAGAGATGCACGGGCATTCCCAACACGCTAACGGTATCTAAGGCAGAAGTGTCTAGAGTTTCTGACATAGCTTCGAGAGTCCCAAAGGCGCGATCGCACGCGGATCGATTGCGGAGTCTAGTTTACCGGGTTGCTGCAAGGTTCAGTGTGAATTTCGAGGAACTTTCAAGGGACTTTAATAGGTTTCACCGCCAGAGCGATCTAATTTTCCTCACGAAGTCCGGGTTGTTGTTAAAATTTGCAAAAGCGAATTTCAACGTTCCGCGAATCGAGCGATCGCATTGACCCCTACTTTGGAAAATTCATGACTGTCATGCAGTTCGCCGTAGCCAGTCCTACCACCGCACCGACCGTCGCGCCAGGCCGGTCGAGTCAAGTTAAGCGCAAACATTATCCAAACTACAAAGTGATCGTGTTGAACGACGATGTCAACACGTTCCAACACGTCGCCGCCTGCTTGATGAAATACATTCCCCAGATGACGAGCGATCGCGCCTGGGAACTGACCAATCAAGTTCATTACGAAGGTCAGGCGACCGTTTGGGTCGGTCCCCAAGAACAGGCCGAGTTTTACCATATGCAGCTGAGCCGCGCCGGCCTCACTATGGCACCGATCGAACCGGCGTGATGGAAAGCAGGGGAGCAAGGGAGAGAGGGAGAGAGGGAGAGAGGGAGAGGGGGAGCAACTGTTACCTGTTAACTATTCTCACTGCTCACTGTTCACTGCTCACTGCTCACTGTAAAAGGCTGGTGACTGAAACACTGCTCACTGCTCGCTGCTCACTGTTAAAGTCCCATGCGGATTTCAGAACAGAAGGACGCGTAGCGATCGCCGTTGGCGTGTCGGACGACGCTAGTGCGCTCTCGGAGGTTGGGACTGACGAACCACAGCCGTTCCTCGGACTCGAATTCATCGGCACGAGCGAATAGGGTTAACGCGTCGTCAGTTCCGAGGACGAACTCTCCCGTGACGGGGGCGGCGTTTTGATGTTCGGACCATTGCCAAAATTTGCCCGCGTTGGCTCGATCGCCGTCTGCGACGAACACCAGCATCGTCGAGCCTTTGTGCGGGCTGGCGGAAGTGCCGACGGTGCCTTCCCAGCGGGAACGAAACGCGCACAACACGCGATCGCTCGAGAGTCCCACTGACTGACACCGATCGATCGTCGCGCGATCTTCCGTCGGTAGGCGATCGATCCATAAATCCGATTTTCCTGCCTCTAACTCCCGAGGAGGAACGGCGTGACTGGTTCGCTGCGAAAACCACTTTCCCGCACACTGGTCGATAAATTCGAGAACGTCCATTATCCTGTCTTAACTCTTGCTTGCGATCGTCCTTCAAACGGACAAATGACCTTCAGATATCTTACGCGATCGCTCGACCCTCCCGAATTGGCGATCGCACCGAACGCCACCGCAATAAATCGTAAAAATCCAAACTCTCGAATCGGATAAGATTTGGGAGTATCTCGATCGCAGGGTGTCATCGACCCTCCGCAAGCCTATGCCAACTGCGCTCGATCGATTTTGGGAACTGGTCTGGGGAGCGTTAAACCTCGACCCCGAGGCGTTTGAAGCCGTTAACACGCTACCCTCTGGCACGACGGTCGCGATTCTCGTCGTTCTCCTGGCAGGGTTGTCCCAAACCCTCGGACAGTGCGTCGTCTTGTTCGTCAACCGCATCAAACCCTTTCGCTTCGTTCTCAGCGTGGCGATCGCCGCCGTGTTGTTCGCCGCCAGTTACGGCGGATGGGCCTTGAGTACCTGGCTCGTGGCGAACCTGTTGCTGGCAGAGCGTCTCGCCTTCGCTGACGTGGCCGCGACTTTGGCGTTGAGTTACGCGCCCCAACTGTTGGGTGTCGCGGTGGGACTGCCCTACCTCGGCGTTCCCATCGGGATTCTATTATCCTTGTGGACATTGCTCGGTACGATAACCGCCCTTAAAGTCATTAGCAGTCTGGGGACGTGGTGGGCGTTCGCCTGCGGCGGTGCGGGGTGGTTGGTGTTGCAACTCCTGCAACGGACTGTCGGCCGTCCGATCGCCGCTTTCGGTCGCTGGCTGACTGACTGGGCGGCCGGAACGCAACTCGTGACCGACCCTCGAGAACTCGAACAGCTCGTTCTCGCTGGACCGCCGATGCCCTCAGACCTCGATCGCGCGGTAGAATTCGTCCGGGCGCAGCAGCGATCGAAACCCCTGCGCTTCGATCCCTGGAAACTCTTTCTCGTCCTGGCCGTCACAGTATTCGCGTTAACTTTACTGCTGTCTCCGAGTTCCCAAACTTGGCTCGCGAGTACCTACAACGCCCTAGACCGAACGGTCAAACTGGCGATCGACCTCGGGACGATCTTTATTCTCGGATTGCTCGTCTCCATCTTGCTCACGCCCCTCGAAGCGCTAACCTGGTGGGCGGGATGGTACGGTCGAGAACCTCTGAAGTCGGGAACTGCCGTCGAAAAACCGTCCCCCCGTACTGACATTGCTCGTTACGTTCTCTATCTCGACGGCATCAACCAAGGCACTTACGAATATTTGCCGGAAGTCGAACGACTGCTCGACGATTTAACAGAGGCACTCCCGTCGAACGTTCTCCTAGTCAAAGGTATTATTTCTTATTCCGTCACCAACCGACCGATCGGTGAAGGAAGCCTGTTTTCTCTGTGGTGGCGCGTTGTCGAATCGCTGACGCAACGCAACCCCGCCAACCCGATCGGTTTTGTCGTCAACGCCCGAAATATAGTCGCCGTCGCCGTTTCTGCCGATCCTCGCTACGGCCCGATTCAAAATCAGGGTGTGGCGCAAGTCCTCTTCGAGAGTCTGTTGCGTTACGGATATCCCATCGGAAGCCGAACGCCGATTACACTGATCGGATACAGCGGCGGCGGTCAGATGTCGATGGGGGCGGTGTCGTTTTTGAAGCAGGCGACGCAAGCTCCCATCGAGGTAATTTCTCTGGCGGGGGTCATCAGCGGCAATACGGGAGCGATGACGGTCGAACGGCTGTATCACTTGGCTGGCGAGAAAGATTTCGTCGAAAAGTTGGGGGCGACGATCTTTCCCGGTCGCTGGCCGCTGGCGTTCCTCTCGAACTGGAATCGGGCGAAACGTCGCGGGCGCATTGCGTTCGTGTCGTTGGGAGAGGTGGGTCACAACGGCGAAACCGGGCCGATGGGGACTCGGGCGAAGCTGGCGGACGATCGCACGCACTTAGAGCAAACGATCGCTATCGTAACGGGAATTTTGCTGAAAGATTGGACGCGATCGGGTTTGAATCCCGACGATTTCCGTACCGTCAGCAACTACGAACGGTATTGTCAGGCGGCGTTTAACCGACCGGACTTTTACCCGGTCAACGTTGCCGTACCGGGCGATCGCTACCGGACGATCGCCCCTTGGGTGGGACGCTTGATTTTACCCGATCGCGATCGCCGCCTGTCTGGGGGCGGGGTTTGGCTGGAAGTCCACTGCGCCCCGCCGGAGTTTGCCCATCTCGTCGGACGGACGATCGCCTTACATTGGCCAGAGGAGGACGAAACGGTCAGGGCTTACGTGCAACGGGTGACGGAAACTGTACGGTTTATCGATCGCACCCGCGTCAGCCAGCGTCAGGGGAACGTCCATCCCACTCGCCTCGACGGGTGGACGGCGGTGGGGCCGCTGGAATCTCTGGCGGGATCGCATCCTGACGACGACGTTCTCGTGGGGTTGTCGGAGGCGATCGTCGTTGAAGAAACCGACGGTGAGGTGAGGTTGACGATCGATCGCGACCCGGTTCGAGTGTCGGGACGGTATTACGGCCTCGTGCAGTTCGTCGAGTCTGGGGAATCCTCAAGCGGCGATCGCGTTATGGTACGCCACTACAACCGCGATTCGGGGACTTTTGACGGCGTGGAAGAGGTGGTGTGCGTTCCTGCTGTCGTCGACGATCGGCGAGGGGTGTTTCCATCGTCGAATCGGGGGTTAGACTGTTCTCGAGTTAACGAAGACGGTTGGTATATCTACGGTGCGCCGGAGGTAACGGGAACGTTTGTCGTCACGGCGATCGCGCCCCGTCGCTTGTTTGCGCTACCGGGCGATCGCGTCGTCAGCGGCGAAGACGCCACCCTCGAATTTATCGATCGAGAATACTGGCAAGATGCTAAGGCGTTGAAAGGACGGGTTCGCACGGTCGATCTGTTACCCGCCGATCGACCGATGACCTGGCAGGAGGGCGATCGCGCGTTGGTCATGCACTTGTACGGTGGCATTGGTGGTAAAACCCCCGATTTCGCCCCGATGGGCATTTACTTCGGGCATTTTGCCTATGGCGTGGCGCAGGTGGTACGGGAACCGCTGACGGACGAGTTACGCTTTGACATCGAATACCACCAAATTTACACTCACAATCCCGACGGACTGATTGCGGGGCGTGTGGCGTGGAACTGCTACGCGGGCGATCGTCAGTGGGGATGGCTCGGTTGTCGTCCGATTTGCGATACCCTCGTTAAATTTCCCGCCCTGACGGAAGATTACGATTTCGACGGAATGCGGTTTTCACCGTTCGATCGCTTGGTGCGAGAGTTGGACGTGATGGGGGCGCGATATCGCGTTGGTGACGGAACGGGAAATACGTTCGTGTCTGCGGTGAACTCTTGCGTTCAGGACTCGTCCCAAGCGTTGTATGTGGCGCTCGAACGGACAGTGGCCGAAATTAAGTTAAACCCTAATATAGTGAAGTGGCTGCGCGATCGCCCCGAGAGTCCCCAGACTCAGCGATTTTGTCAGTTAGCGACTTTCGTGGCCACGTTAGAAACCGAACTAGCGCCCCTCGGAAAAGTCCGCCCCGATTGGAAATACGGTCGATCGAGCTTGGGACAGTATCCCGAAGAAACGCCGTTGAAGTCCCTCGCTAATGTTTTGGCGAGTTGGCGAACGTTGTTACCTCGGTTGGCACACGATCGCATGGCGTTAATTTTTCTACAGTTGGGGGCGTCGCTGCAGGTACAGCAGTCGTTCCAAGTCGGCGGTTTCGACCCCGACATCGAACCGCTCGCCCCGACCGATTTTCAGCACCGCATTCCCAAACTTATCGAACCGGAAGGACTTTTTAAAACCGGCGATCGTTGAAGTCGTTTTTTGAAATGAACTCTCCAGATACTAATGATTTTTTGTCGATCTTGGTGTGTTTTTATGTGATTTAATGGGAAAATCTCAAAAATGTAAATTCATAAAATTGAAGTCTCTGCAACGAATTAAGCTGTTATTGAGTTTCGGTTTCGCTCGATTCAGTCTACCTCCAAATTATATTTTAAAATTATATATTTGCAAAAAATTATGATACACTTTATCTAACTTTAAAAAATATTAAATATTTCTATAATTTTTTAAATTTAAATCAATTTAAGCAAAATTTTAAAAAACAAATAACGTTTTACTGAAAAGATGAATGACACTTTACGATCGACTAAAAGACCATGAATAAAATCGCGATCGCCTTTCGACGTGGAGGATGGTTAGGGTTATGCTTGCAAACTATTCTCGGCATTATTCCCATTCTGATTTTAGTATTCGTATTACTCTTTCGCAGCAGTGCCGGACGCAGTAACTTTATCGGAATTGTCTTATCGTACGCGTGTTTGCTCGTTTTGATATTTACCATTTACTGGTGTTATCGATACATTCAAATGGCAGAAAAACTTGACGATCCCGAACGGTGTCCCCCCAAACCTGAAGTCGTGCGGTGCGTTTGGATCGGCATCGTGGCGAACGTCATTGGAGCAGTATGCGGCGTTCTGGTGAACTTGGGACAAGTCGGACGGCTGCTGTTTCGGGTGTTGTCCGTCCCCCAAGGGGGTTCGACGATCTCGACGCCGGGCCAAGGATCGGCCGTGTTCAGTCAAGGTGCGGGGATCGCCCCCTTAGAAATTGTGGGATTGCAGGCGAGTATCAACATCGTAGCCGCCGAATTAGTGGGAATTATCGTCGGAGGATGGTTGCTGTATTCCCTATCGTCGCGATCGCCATCTCGATCGACGCGATCTTAAATCCGGTTTTTCGGTCTTGTTTTTTAAAGAGTTTGTAAAAACCGTTCAAAGTTTGCGTGAGCTAGACCGAGTCCGTCCGAGTTTCAGGATAGGATCGGAGTACTTCCTCCCCAAAACACGGGTTGAGTTCGCAAAAAACAGCACGATCCGGGTTTGGAGGTAGCCCAGCCCGTTCGTCTGCTGCGATCGGAGCCTGTTGAGGTTACAGCGAGCGATCGCGATCGCAGGTGGCGTCCGTCGAGCATCACGTCAAGCAACTCTGCACGATCGCGCCGACGTTGGATTTCAATTACTGAGCTTCAGCGCGAAACCTGAAATAGTAAGATCGTTCGGCATATACAGGAACACCGAAAGCGGCGATGGCGATTGTACTTCGACCTCACGGTAAGCTAGACGCTCGAGGCGCGGCAAAACTCCGCCGAAAGCTCCAATCTCTCGTAGCGTCGAGTCCGAAAAACCAAACGACTTGGATCGTGGATCTCTCTGACATCCGGTCGATCGATCGCAACGGCTTGACCGCTTTAGTGGCCTTGCGTCGTTGTGCGAGTAAAGCCAATTGCAAGCTCGTATTGCGAGATATCTCAGAATCCGTGCGATCGCTGTTGCAAGTCGCCCACCTCGAAAGCAGTTTCGAGATTCGCCAAGGTAAATCGCCAGACAACACCTCCGAGTCTCGGCCGAACCCTTCACCATTGACACCAGCGGCCGATATCTCCAAACTCCCAACCGAGCGATCTTCCCCACCGACGATCGCGTCACAACCGACATCGCTAGAAGTTCGCGACTCGTATTCAATAGAGTTGGAAACTTAGATTAAAACAAGGCTCATGAGAGGAAGTGGACGACGCGGGGGAAGTGATATAATCATGCCATGTCAGCCCCCCCAAAAATTTGGCATCGCATCCCAAACGAAGCTCCACCACCGGAGTTTGTTCGATCGCTTCAAAAGTATACCGTTGGTCGGTGCGAACGCTTGGCAGTTCTACTTTGGAATCGATCCGTCCGAGACCCCGAAGCGTTACCGGGATTCCTCGACCCCAAGCAGTACCGAAGTACTGACCCCTTTGAGTTTGCTACAGAAATCCGGCGAGCCGTCCGTCGTTTGAGGGAGGCGCGATCGCGCAACGAACGGGTGGCGATTTGGGGCGATTTCGACGCCGATGGCGTGACAGCAACGTCGGTATTGTGGGAAGGTCTAGGGCAGTTTTTCGATCGCGATCGGCAACTGTCCTATTTCGTCCCCAACCGGTTCACTGACTCCCACGGCTTAAACCGACGGGGTATCCAACGCCTGGCCGATGAAAAAGTCGATCTTATCGTCACCTGCGACACGGGAAGCACGAACCTCGAAGAAATTCAGTTCGCCGCCGAGTTGGGGATCGACATTATCGTCACCGACCACCATACCCTCCCCGAACGGCGGCCGCCGGTCGAGGCGATCGTCAATCCTCGCAACCTTCCCGAAACCCATCCGCTCTATCATCTGTCAGGGGTGGCGGTGGCCTATAAACTCGTCGAAGCTCTCTATCAAACCCTTCCCGACATTCCCCAACAGCCTCTCGAAGACTTACTCGATTTAGTGGCGATCGGTTTAATTGCGGATTTGGTCGAACTCAGCGGCGACTGTCGCTATTTAGCGCAAGTGGGTCTCGAGAAGCTCCAACAGCAGCTAACCCATCCCACCCGTCCCGGCGTGGCGGAACTGCTAAAACGCTGTAAGCGCAGTGGCGATCGCCCCAGCGACGTATCTTTCGGGATCGGACCGCGCATCAACGCCGTCAGCCGCATTCACGGGGACGCCAGCTTTTGCATCGAGTTACTCACCAGTCGCGACGTCAGACGCTGTCAGAAATTCGCGCAAGATGCAGAACTGGCCAACACGCGACGCCAGGAACTGCAACGACGAGTCAACGACAGCGTCAGAACCAAACTCGCGCAATTAGACTTATCGACCACCAGCGTTATCGTGTTGAGCGATCCCCAGTGGGAGGTGGGGGTGTTGGGATTGGTGGCCGGTCAAATCGCCCAGGATTACGGTCGTCCTACGATTTTACTCCGTACCGAAACCACGGGAGAACAGCCGATGGCTAGGGGATCGGCGCGATCGGTCGATCGCATCGACCTCTACCGCCTCGTCAAATCTCAAGACCGTCTCCTACATCGTTTCGGCGGCCATCCCTTCGCGGCGGGGTTGAGTCTTCCGGTGTCGAACCTGGACTTGTTCGCCGAAGCCATCAACCGAGAACTGGCGCAACAGTTGGGACGAACGGGTGGGGTGGCGTCTCAACAGCGAATCGATCTGACGGTGACGGTGGCGGAGTTGGGACGAGAGTTATTTAAAGAGTTGAAATATCTCGAACCCTGCGGGATGGGAAATCCCGTCCCTCAGTTGTTAGTTCGCGATTGTTGGTTCGAGGAGGTTTGGAATAAAAACCTGCGCGATAGTACGGGAAAAACGGTCAAGTACATTCGCACCTTTTTTAAAATTTGGGACGAAACCGCAGAAACTGGATTTCCCGGCGTTTGGTGGGGACATTATCAAACCGAAGTTCCAAAAGGACGCTGCGATGCGGTGGTAGAACTGGATTTTAACGCCTACGAAAAACGCTATGAAGTTCGGTTAATCGACGTGCGATCTGCCTTAGAAAGACAGGCGGCGGAAATCGTGGGAACACCGGAATTTCGCCTTCTCGACTGGCGCGTTAAAGCAGAAATTCCCCAGCCTCACCCGCCGTTATTGGAAACCTGTCCGAGTAGTTGGGAACAGCTCGAACGCTGGTTTCACAAAGTTCGCCAAGAGGTGGGATCGACGGGAGAATTTGCCCTCGCTTATTCGGAGCCGGAAGCCGTTTTACCGGAGGAGATTTTTAGGCAGTTGGTAGGAATTGCGAAATATTTAAGTCGGACTCAAAAATGGGTAGAGACGGCTAAAATTCGCGATAAGTTAGGATTGAGCGATCGAACCTTAGCGTTAGGTTTTTTGGCACTGCGCGATGTGGGATTTACGGCGATCGCGCGTCAAGATACCGTTCGAGTTCGACCGACTCAAGTTTTAGAGAATAATGTGGAAGATAGGGGGGCGATCGACCGTTTTTTAGACGCCATCCGTGAAGAACAATTTCGCTGTAGTTACTTCACCAAAGCCTCCCTTTCAACGATTCGAGACGTAGTGGCGTTTTGAATTTTCGTTTTTTCATCGTATAGCCTGTCTCCTCGGTTTAATTCTCTGTGTCCTCTGTGCCTCTGTGGTGAAAAATCAAAATTTTATTCATAGCAACTCATTTAAAAAAATAATTTACAATATATTTTAAAATGAATATTTTTCAGAAATCATGGCTTATAATAAACTGTATCATTACTTGACAACAACAACAAAAAAATATAGCATACATCATATCAATATATCTCCCTAAAAACAATGACCCTAAACGAAGTCATACTTGGTGATTGCCGCGAAGTCATGGTCAAACTTCCCAACAATTACATATCCGCCTGCATTACCGATCCCCCTTATAACTATGAATTTATCGGACATAAGTGGGACGATGCAGAAATACAAAGACGAATCGATCGAGTTCAAAATAAAAACAGCAAAACCTTAGTCAAAAACATACCTTATGGAAGCGGTTTAGCAGGTGGAGTGAGAAACGAAAGATGGTATCAGCGAAACCGGGAAAATATTTTAGACTACGAAAAATGGTGTTTTGAGTGGGGACTAGAACTCTTTCGTATTTGCAAACCTGGGGCGACCGTACTCGTTTTCAATAGTACTCGAACCGTCGCTCACGTTCAAGTTGCACTAGAATCTGCTGGTTTTTACGCAAGAGATATTGTAGTTTACAGAAGATCGAGTGGAATTCCAAAAGGCGTCAATATCAAAAAGCAATTAGAAAAAAAAGGCTATCACAATCCCGAGCAATGGGAAGGATGGCATAGCTGCTTGAGAAACGAGTGGGAAGCAATTTGTGTTTTACAAAAACCCCTCGTCAATAACTATTTAGAAACCCTGCTCGAATATGGGACTGGTCTGTTTTATACCCAGGACGAACTGGGAGGATTTCAGGCAAATATCCTCGAAAATATTCCTAGAGAAAAAACAGATGAATTTAATATTCATTGTACTGTAAAACCACTCGCTTTGATGAGAAAGTTAGTGGAAATATTTGTCCCGAGAACCGATAATTCTATTCTATTAGATCCTTTTGCGGGATCGGGAACGACTCTCGTAGCGGCTAAAGAGTTTGGTATTAACTACATTGGCATCGAAGTCGTTCCTGACTATGTAGAAATTATCAAAAAACGCCTGAACGATGTCATCGGATTACAGGGTAAGCTCCCGCTTTCTTGGTAAGAAATGCTTGGAGGTCGAATCCGCTTATTTGTTTAACAAACTCGAATGACTCTTCACTGGTATAAATGTTCCATTTCCCCTTTTTACAGGCATTAATCGCATTCGGGAGGTTATCGTCTCGGAGAATTAATAAAATAGGTGTATAGTTGTTTTGACTTAGCAGCGAACCATACCGCTTAAATTTTTTCAGAGTTCCCGAATCTCCAGAGCCTATTCGATATTTCGTATCAATTGCATAATTTTCAACGACCAAATCGCATGGCTCATCACTTCCAAATTTGACTGCCGGATGAAAATCAGGGCAGTATTTTTTACAGACTTCAACAACTAATAACTGCCAACACATTCCAAGTTCGCGTCCCCAATACTGTCTGTTTTCTCTTTTTAATTGAGGAGAAATTTCAAATACATTCATTAAAGGATCTCGCTCTTCATTTTCTTCAGCATAAACTTTGTCGCTAAAAGAATTTTGATATTTTTTTAATATATTCTCTAAGGATTCTTCAGGCATGATTTATCGAGAAGTGACATCCGACATAAAATTAAGTGAAATAGCATTAGTAATTTGGGGACAGTTATACAGAATCCGAATCTCAAACATCGGTGTCTTTGTTTGCGCCAGCTTCCGCAGAGTCTTTATCCTGCAAAAAACTCTCTGTGTCCTCTGTGCCTCTGTGGTGAAGTAACCCTTTTCTATGAAACAACAAAATACAAGATACGATAGGGACATTGCATCCAACATCCCTATCGTATCTTCTCTTGAAATCTCGAACTTAAATATCCAAATCGTCCAGATTCAATTTCGGACCTTCCGTTTCGATGAACTCGCGGCGGGGGGCGACTTTATCCCCCATCAACACCGTAAAGATGCGATCGGCTTCGGCGGCGTCTTCAATTTCGACTCGCTTCAACAGACGAGTTTCTGGATTCATCGTCGTATTCCAAAGCTGAGTCGGCATCATTTCACCCAACCCTTTAAATCGCTGAATGTTGTAATTGGCGTTAGACGGTAACTCGTTGAGATAGCGGTGTAACTCGCGATCGCTATAACAATATTGATGGTTGCGTCCCCGTTCCACTTTGTACAGCGGCGGACAGGCGATGTATACAAAACCGCGATCGACCAACTCCCGCTGATAGCGGTAGAAGAACGTCAACAACAGCGTCCGAATATGCGCCCCGTCCACGTCGGCGTCCGTCATCAGAATAATCCGGTGATAGCGCAATTGGGATTCGTCGAACTCTTCCCCTTTAATCCCCAAGCCGATCGCCGTAATCAACGACTGAATCTCGTTATTTTTATAAATCTTCGCGTCGTCGGTTTTCTCGATGTTGAGGATTTTACCGCGCAGGGGCAAAATCGCCTGGAAGCGGCGATCGCGTCCCTGTTTCGCACTCCCGCCTGCGGAGTCCCCCTCCACCAAGAAAATTTCCGATTCCGAGGGATCTTTCGTACTGCAATCAGCCAGTTTCCCCGGTAGCGTGGAGGATTCTAATACCGACTTCCGGCGAACCAGTTCCCGGGCCCGACGTGCGGCTTCGGCGGCGTTAAACGCTTGAATCGCTTTCTCGAGAATCGCATCGGCGACGTTGGGGCGAAACTCCAGATACTCCGTCAGCACTTCCCCCACCAACGAATCGACGATTCCGCGAACTTCCGTATTTCCCAGTTTCGTCTTCGTCTGACCCTCGAATTCGGGATCGGGGACTTTCACGGAAATCACCCCCGTCAAGCCTTCGCGGACGTTCTCGCCACCCAGATTCGACGCTCCTTCTTTGAGTTTGTTTCGCTTGCGGGCGATATTGTTCATCGTCCGCGTCAAGACAGTTTTCAAGCCTTCGAGGTGCGTTCCGCCGTCTACGGTACGAATGTTGTTGGCGAAGCCGAGGAGGTTGTCACTGTAGGCGTCGATCGACCACTGTAAGGCGACTTCGACCTGGACGTTATTCCGTTCTCCCGAAACGTAAATAATTTCTTCGTGAATCGGCTCTTTATCCCGATTCATATATTGAACGTACTCGCGGATTCCCCCTTCGTAACAGTAGGTTTCGATACGAGGTTCCGTCGTTCCGAGAAATTCGAGGCGGTTATCGGTAAAGGTGATGCGAACTCCCGCGTTGAGATAGGCCAGTTCGCGAATCCGTCCGGCGATGGTGGTGTAATCGAACTCGATCCCAGTGGTAAAAATATCGCGGTCGGGTAAGAAGCGAACCGAGGTTCCGGTGCGTTTCTTGTCGGGACTGGGTTTCGTTTTCAGATCTTCGACCGGTTTACCCCGTTCGTAGCGTTGAGTATGAACCTTTTTCTCCCGCCAAACGGTGACTTCTACCCATTCAGACAGGGCGTTGACGACAGAGACGCCAACCCCGTGCAATCCCCCAGAGACTTTATACCCGCCGCCGCCGAATTTTCCGCCCGCGTGGAGGACGGTGAGAACCGTTTCGAGGGCGGAACGTCCGGTTTTCGAGTGAACTTCCGTCGGAATACCGCGTCCGTCGTCCGTCACGCTCACCGAACCGTCGGCGTTGATGTCGATTTCGATGTGGGTGCAGTAACCAGCTAGTGCCTCGTCGATGGAGTTGTCCACCACTTCGTAAACCAAGTGGTGCAGACCTCGCGGGCCCGTCGAACCGATGTACATCCCCGGTCGCTTGCGAACCGCCTCCAGTCCCTCGAGAACCTGAATTTGGTCAGCACTATAGCTACTGGTCATGACTGCTTCTCCGAAAATAGGGGGTTAAACCCGCCAGATTTTTTGACGGACGACAAAAATCATAAAAATTCTAACACAAAATGGTTACGCGCGATTTTAGGGGCAGATGGAGCGTAATTTGAGTGGGGGGTGGATGTATTAAAATTAATGAGTTAGTGCTTTGGGAAATGGCGTGAAGGGAGTGAAGGCGAAACCGTTGCCAGGATGTATTGTCATTTGTGGGGCGACGGCAACGGGAAAATCGGGATTGGCGATCGCATTGGCACAGCGGCTCGGTTCGGTGATTCTCAGTGCCGATTCCCGTCAGGTGTATCGAGAGTTCGACATCGGCACGGCGAAACCCACGCCAGAGGAGTTACAGCTCGTTCCCCATTATCTCATCGATTGCTGCGATCCGATCGCACAGCTCACTCTCGCAGACTACCAGCAACAAGCACAGGATCTCATCGCCGAACAACATCAGAAAAATCCAGACTCGCCGCCGTTGTTAGTGGGGGGAACGGGACTGTACATCAAATCCGTCACCAAGGGGTTGAAGATTCCCCGAGTTTCGCCGCATCCCGAGTTGCGATCGCAACTGGCAGCGTTAGGACAACCGCAGTGTTATCAGATGTTGCAGCAGGTAGACCCTACAGCGGCGACAAAAATCCACGCCAACGACGCCACGCGCACCTTACGGGCGTTAGAGGTATATACCGTCACCGGCCGGCCTCTATCGCAGCAACAGGGACAAGATCCGCCAGACTATCCTATTTTACATCTCGGTTTAGCCTGCGACCCCGAAGCGCTCGATCGCCGCATTCACCAACGCACCCGACAAATGGTGGAAATGGGATTTGTGGCAGAAGTCGAAACCCTGATTCGTCGCTACGGCTCGGACTTACCGCTGTTAAATACCTTGGGATATGCTGAAATGAAGCGTTATCTCGCCGGAGAGATTTCTGTAGAAGAAGCTGTAGAGTTGACGGCGTTACACACCCGTCAGTTTGCCAAACGCCAACGAACTTGGTTTAACGCTTATCCCGAAATTGAATGGTTCGATGCAGACGCACCGGATTTGCGCGATCGCGTTTTAATCCGAATTCTGTCAGAGATGAGGTGATGGGGAGAAACGATCGACTGTCAACTGTCTTCACTGGTGACTGGTGACTGTCTTCACTGTTCGCTGTTCACTGTAAAAGGTGCGTGACGCGGGAACTTCATTGACCTGACTTCGGCTGAATTTTCTGCCCGCGTCACACACCCTACGGGGATCGATCGAACAGAAACGATCGGCGATCGCGCTCTGGCGATTACCGATAGCTCTCGACCCCTTGCGGAAGTTTAGCTCGAGCGACGGCGATGCCGACGACGACGCTGTTTCCGTAAGGCTTCCGCTTTCCGCTTGCGTTTTTCCAGTGGCGTCTCGAAATGGCGGTTTTTCTTGAGATCGAGAAAAATTCCCGCTCTAGAAACACCACGGCGGAAGCGGCGCAGAGCCGATTCGATTCCTTCGTTTTCACCCACGATAATTTGGGTCATACCAAAAGCTTCTCCGTAATCCTTACAAGTTGTTTAGCACGTTCGGCGAGTTTAGAAATCGCGAGAGTGACTGCGGCCGAAAGACTGTCTGCCGCCACCCCGAGAGCGTTTGTCTTGACGGGGCTTCGCTTTGTTAACACGAAGGCGGCGGTCCATCCACTCCGCTCCATCTAGTTCCTCGATCGCTCGTTCTTCGTCGGTTTCGTCTTCCATTTCCACGAAGGCGAACCCGCGCACGCGACCTGTTTCCCGATCGGTCGGCAAGTGAACCCGTTTTACCGTTCCGTATTCGGTGAAGACCTCTTGCAAGTCTTCCTGGGTAACCTCGTAGTCGAGATTACCAATGTAAATAGACATTCGCGATTTCCCAAATTCAATTCGTCTTGAGATGGAGCTTTCGGAGTGTGGTCTGTGAATACCGATAGGGAAACCGATCGATACTATGAACCTCTATCACCACCGAATGGCTTGTCTCTTTTCTTGACTTTAGCAGAATTTGCAGGCGTCCGACGAGGGGAAACGGCATCGGTTTGTCGAAGGGAACTGATACTCTAGAGAAATCGTTAACAAAGCTTAACGGGAAAACTGCTTTTGTCTACAAATATGATGATGCGTGCTTGCTGGAATTGGCGACGCTGGCTCTCTGTCTTCTGTGTGGCGATCGCGCTGTGGTCGATCGCCGTGACGCCAGCCTGGGCAAAAATCGACGACGATAAGTACGACGGCAATATTTTCGCCCTCTACGCCGGAAACGGGTCTTTGGTTCCCCCGAAGGTGGATTTGAAACAGTCTCTCGCGGCCGGACGGCCGACGCTACTGGTGCTGTATCTCGACGACAGCAGCGACTGTAAGGGGTTTACTACCACAGTTTCCCAACTGCAAGCCTATTACGGTCGCGTGGCGAACTTCGTTCCGGTGAACGTCGATAGTATTGCGATGAAATCGGAGTTCGATCGCTCCGATCCCGGTTATTATTTCGACGGCTTCGTTCCCAAAACTGTCGTCTTCGACGATGGCGGAGAGGTTCGCTTTCAAGGTCGGGGTCAGGTGACGTTTGAAACCCTCGACGATGTATTTCGGGAAATTTTCAATTTGCTACCGCGATCGGAGTCTCTAGAGTTGAAGCGGCGACCTCTCAACGAGGTCAATACGGAACTGACGGAGTGATGGAGTGATGGGATGAGAGGGGGAGCTTCTTCAGGGAAGAGGGAAGAGGGAAGAGTGAAGACAGTTAAACGTTCGCAGTTTCTCCACTGCTCTCTCTCCCTTGCGCCCCGGAATTGACACTCTAGACTCTAAACTCTGCCCTCTTTACCGATCGACACGCACCCTTGTCTGTTGGCGGTGTACATTGTCGGTGCGTGACGATTTCTCGGTCTCACGATCGACACCCTATTGTTCGAGTCACGCACCCTACGATTCTTCCCCGTTTTCCGTTCCCCGTTCCCCGTTCAGGTAGATGTCTATTCGGTCTGGATAAAGGTCGGATAGAAATCGCGAATGCGATCGGTGGCGTCGATGCAACTGTCCATCACGTCGAGGGTTGCCAAGTCAGAGGGGGGAGTAATTCCCGTCACGCAGTTGGCGTAGCGTTCTGGAAGCAAGCTGCGGCGACAGCTATCGAGGACGATGGGTAAGCTGTCTGTCGTCGTCAGTCCGGCAATATCGACGACACAACTCGATAACTCCCGAGGACGGCGAACTTCTCGACAGCTATCGAGAGCTGTAACTGCTGTAATCTCAGTACCTTCGTCGATTTCGGCTACACAACGCGCGAGATCTCTCGGGTCGAAAGCGGTGCCGCAAGCCAACGCAACCACTTCGTTATTGAGACCGCGATCGAGTAATTGGGTCGTACAGGCGTTGTAGTCTGCTTGACTCCCTTTCCTGGCTTGAGCCGGAGCGTTTGGCAGAACGGCGATCGACAGTCCCGCGATCGCCCCTACACTAACAATCGTCTGGAAAAATTTCGCGTTCATGAGATTTTTAGGCTTAGATAACGGCATTTTCGGCAAATTCCTGCAAGCGATCGCGACACAATGCCAAATATTTTAAGGCCAGGCCGTTTGGAACTAAGCCTGACTGCGCCTTATAATAAAATGCTTGGGTTAATTTTAGCTAGAACAAGTCCAAACACAGGAAGCTATATGTCACGATATCGAGGACCTCGCCTGAGAGTCGTTCGCCGTCTAGGTACGTTACCCGGCCTGACCCGGAAAGATCCCAAACGCAGCTATCCCCCTGGGGAACACGGCCAAGGTCGCCGCAAGCGCTCTGAGTACGCGATCCGTCTCGAGGAAAAGCAAAAGCTGCGCTTCAACTACGGTATCACTGAAAAACAACTGCTGCGTTACGTCAAACGCGCCCGTCGCCTCCAAGGTTCGACCGGTCAAGTGCTGTTGCAACTGCTGGAAATGCGCCTGGATAATACCGTGTTCCGTCTGGGTATGGCTCCGACGATCCCAGCGGCACGTCAGCTCGTCAACCACGGTCACATCACTGTCAACGGCCGCGTCGTCAACATCGCGAGCTACAACTGCCGTAGTGGGGATGTTATCGAAGTGAGAAATCGCGAAAAGTCTCGCGAACTCGTCAAACAAAACTTGGACTCTCCCGGTTTGGCCAACATCCCTTCTCACTTGAAGCTCGACAAGGACAAGATGCAAGGGGAAGTGACCGGAATTATCGATCGGGAATGGGTGGCTCTGCAAATCAACGAGCTGCTCGTGATCGAGTACTACTCGCGTCAGGCTTAATCCTCCACTTCAACAAACGTATCAAGTCGTCCTTTGCTGGGTTTCGCCGACAGGGGACGACTTTTTCAGTGAAGAGGGAATCGGGAACAGGGAAGAATCGTAGGGTGTGTGACGCGGCCGGAAAATGTTGTCGAAGTCAGGTTAATGGACTGTTACCGCGTCACGCACCGACATCTAATCTCCAGATCTCCTCATCCTCTCACCCCCTCATCCGCCGATTTGGGACATGGTGCGGCTATAAGCTCCGGTGAGCGTGCCGTTATCGCGGTCTTTAAAGTTGATTTCGGGTTTGAGGTGCAAGAGGTGGCGCACGGCTTGACGCAGTTCGGGGAAGGATGCGCCTTGGTGTAAGGCACTGCGAAGGTCGATTTGACCGGTTTCGTCGAGCAGGCAGGGACGGAGCCAACCGTCGGCGGACAGGCGCATCCGATTGCAGCGATCGCAGAAACATTCGGACATTTGACTGATAAAGCCTAGGGTTCCTTGGGCGCCGGGAATTTGGAAAACGTCGGCAGGGCCGGCTCCGGTGACGCTGGCGGCTTTGAGTCCCCAATGCTGCCGGATGCGCTGGCGCAGTTCTTCGGAGGGAATCCAGCCTTTGTGGGTAAAGAGGTTGGCGTTGCCGACTGGCATGAATTCGATAAAGCGGACGTGCCAGCGACGCTCGATGGTCAAAGCGGCTAAGTCTAGTACTTCTGCGTCGTTCACGCCCGGTATGACCACGACGTTAATTTTTAAGGGATCGAACCCTACTTCATAAGCTTTCTGTATGCCGTCCCACGTCTGCTTCCAGCGGCTCTTGGTGCGATTTCCGATAATTTTGTCAAACGTTTCGGAATGGAGGGAATCCAGGCTGATATTGACGCGCTGGAGTCCGGCATCGTGGAGGGCTTCGGCTTTCTCGGATAACAGAAAACCGTTCGTCGTCATGGCTAAATCTTGCGTTTCGCTTAGGGTAGCGATGTCTCGGACGATATCCACGACGTCGGGACGCAGTAAGGGTTCGCCTCCGGTGAGGCGAAAGCGGCGGAACCCCAGAGGAACGAAGACTTCGCGCAGCAGTGTCAGGAGTTCGTCTCGCTGGAGTAGGTTTTGTTTGAGAATGTAGTTGAGATCTTCGCCTTCGGGCATACAGTACTGACACCGGAAGTTACAGCGATCGAGCAGGCTAATGCGAAGGTAGTCTACGGTGGGATTCATGGATACAGTGGCCGCGAGGGGTTCTAAGGCGATCGAGACTGGGGTAATGCCACGCCTTACTGTTAACAGTGTAATCAAACTCGTAACGAGTATCGTTTGTGCGATCGCCGTAACAGTTGCAACGTAATGTTGCAGAACGTAACGGAAACGTTTACGGTGTCCCGTTCGATGAACTAATATTTTCAGATGTCTTACTCAGATGTTTCGCACGGACTTCTGCTGTCTCTCGAATAGGACTGACGCACTTTAACGCGAACCCCGTTACCCGTGGAGGGTCGCGGTCATTACCCTACAAATGGTGTAAATGCGTAAGTTCTGTTAGAAAGATTTCTCGAACTCCCATCGAACGGTCTTTGATGCTTCCTCGTTAATTCAGTTTTAAAAAACATCGATCGCATATGTCTCCCCAACCCAACGCCCTCAACCTTATCGGTCGTCCTCGTCGTTTGCGTCGGACTCCAGCCTTGCGACGCATGGTACAGGAAACCAACTTGACAGTGAACGATCTGATTTATCCCATGTTCGTGATGGAAGGGGAAAATCAGAAAGTTGAAGTGGCGTCGATGCCAGGATGCTACCGCTACACCCTCGATTTGTTGGTGAAAGAGGTGGCGGACGTTTATGCTTTAGGTATCAATGCGATCGCCCTGTTTCCGGTGATTCCCGAAGCGAAAAAAGACGAAACGGGCAGCGAAAGTTACAATCCCGAGGGTTTGGTACAGCGTACGGTAGCGGCGATTAAGGAAAGTACGCCGGATATCGTCGTCATTACAGACGTAGCACTCGATCCCTTCACCAGTCACGGCCACGACGGCTTACTCGACGAGGAAGGTTATATCCTCAACGACGAAACCGTTGAAGTGTTGGTGAAAATGTCCCTGTCTCAAGCTCGGGCGGGGGCGGACATGGTCGCACCGTCGGATATGATGGACGGGCGCGTGGGGGCGATTCGCGACGGCCTCGACGAAGCGGGCTTTACCAACGTGGGAATTTTAGCGTATTCAGCGAAATACGCTTCGGCCTATTACGGGCCGTTCCGCGACGCTCTGGATTCTGCGCCGAAATCGGGCGATAAAAAGACCTATCAGATGGACCCGGCCAATGCGATCGAAGCCATTAAAGAAGTGGAGTTAGACATCGCGGAAGGGGCAGATATCGTCATGGTGAAACCGGCACTGCCCTATCTCGACATTATCAGCCAAATTCGCGAAGAAACAGACGTTCCTGTGGCGGCGTACAACGTCAGTGGCGAGTATGCCATGATTAAAGCGGCGGGTCAAAACGGCTGGATCGACGAGAAAAAGGTGATTCTCGAAACGCTTCTCAGTATTAAACGAGCGGGTGCCGATTTGATTTTGACCTACTTCGCTAAAGAAGTGGCGTTGATGCTCAAGTAGGTTCTAACTGCTACGGTTTGAGCGAGAACCCCGGTATCGTGAAGATGCTGGGGTTCTGTTCGTTGTGTAAGGAGCGCTGTCGTTGGTGGCATTCCCGGAAACGGAAAGCGATCGCATTTCTTACTCCAAAGTATCGGATACGCTAAAACCATAGATAAACCCCCAAAATGTATCTATGTCCGACCCCTCGATCGATCGCGTGGCGGAAGCATTCGAGCAGCGCGACTTCAAGCGAGCCTCGAAACTTCTCAAGCAGCTTAAAAACACTGCCCCTCACAATCCCTGGGTACGGTATTATATCGGACGGTTGTACGAGGAAAACCGGCGTTTCGATACGGCCGAAACCGTTTACCGTCAACTGCTGCGAGACAGTCCTTCGCCCAAACTGATCGATCGCGCCCGTCAGGGGTTGCAACGACTCGAGGAAGCCGCGCAACACCAGCGACAACAGGAAATCGAACGGATTTTAGCCGATCCGAAAAATGCCGAAGTGGGGGCGTTAGTTCTCGAGGCGACACCACCGGAACGCCGCCAGGAATTCGCGCAACATCTGGCTCGTATTTTTAACGCCGATCCTTATAGCGCCCGGTTGATGTTGCAGTCGCGGGGGTGGCGGTTGTACAGAACCGGGGCGGTGGGAGAGTTGCAACTGTACGTTAAGGAGTTGAAGGCGGCGGAGATTCCGGCGTTTGCGGCGTCGATCTCACAGGTGGGGAAATTGGAAGTGTTGCGCGGGGTGTATTTTGAATCGTTGTCGCCTCAACCGATCGTCGTGTGTCGCGATCGCGGCGATCGCTTGGGAAAGTTTCGCTTTTCTTGGGAGGAAGTACGCCAACAGGTTCGCGGTGGCGTGCCGATTTTCGTCAACGCAGTCAGTTACGATATCAGTCGAAAAACGAAGGAACAAGTTAAGCGGAAGGTGGAAACTCGGGATTTCGCGCAAGTGTGCGATCTGCACTTACCGCGACGACGCTGTATCCTGCGCCTGTGCGATCGCAGTTACGATTTTCAGCAAGGGGTCATTTTTACTCCCGAGCAGCAACAAACCATCGGTAAAATACGATCGGCCACAACGCGGATTAATTGGAACGGTATGATACAAGCATTCGATCGCCTGTTACCTGAGATTCCAGTGTGGTCGGATTTTTCGCAGTTTGCCGAAACCGCGATCGATTACGATTTCCTCCTCGAGAAAGTAACGCCCTACGTCGATATTCCGCGATCGGAACCGACGAATTGGGACCCCGCCTTTCAGCTTTACAGCGGTTTGGTCTTTCTGAGAAATTTCGGCGCAGCGGCGTCTTGAGGGATGCGGTGATGAGGAGAAGGTGTCGGTGCGTGACGTGGAAAATCTCATGTTCCTGTCAACACTAGACCTTCTTTGTCCGCGTCACGCACTCTTGTATGTGGGCGGTGTACATTGGCGGTGCGTGACGATTTATTAGTCTTACGATCGACACCCTATTTTTCAAGTCACGCACCCTACGACTGCTCACTGTAAAAGCGGTGCGTGACGATTTATTGGTCTTACGATCGACACCCTATTTTTCAAGTCACGCACCCTACGACTAAAATCATGAAAATTTTTAACAGAAGCGCCAGAAATTCATCTCAATTTTTCCATCAGGTAAAATTGTTTTCCAACAATATATCCCGAAAAAATTTGCTTGCCAGAACCTTTTTGCATTTCTAAAGTTGGCTTCAACGAGATTTGCAGACTCAAAATTTGCAAAGCCTAAATCAGCTCTTGAAAAATTGGCAAGATCGAGCGTCGATCTTGATAAATTGGCATATGACAAATTCGCTTCAGTTAAGTTTGCTCCAGTTAAGTCTGCTAGGATAAGATTTGCACGAATTAGATCGGCTCCTGTCAGATCTGCGTCCGTTAACACGGCGCCTCTTAAGTTGGCTTCAGTTAAATTTGAGCCGACTAAAGAGGACAAGTTGAGATTTGCTCCAAACAAATCTGCTCGAGATAGATTTGTAACTTCTAATAAAGCCAAGTCTACATCAGCTTCCCTGAGTTGAGAATCTTGTAAATTAGATCCAGATAAATCAGCTTCAGATAGGCAAGCTCTTTGAAAATTACAATTCTTTAAGTTGGATTCAGTCAGTAAGGCGAACTTTAAATTGGCATTTGTTAAATTAGCACCTGTAAAATCAGCTTGACGAAGATCTGCTCTTTTTAATACAATTTCTTCTAAGTTTTCATGACTCAAATTAACTCCATTTAAACGCAATTCACTAAAATTTCTTCTTCCTGCATTATATTCACTCATGAGTTGATTTGACTTAAGCTCGGACTTACGAAATTTGTCCGATCTCGAATAATAAGTAGAACTTTGAAGTGCGTAAGGTTCGGTCTCTAAACAACCAAATATTGTTCGATTTAGTGTTGCAGTATGTAAGTTGAGAGTGTTTTTCAAGTTAACTCCTCTAAAATTTGCACGGCTTAAATTTGATTTATATAAATTTACATTATCTAATTCTGCTGACTCTAAGTCTGCACCTTCAAGATTTGCCAGACTAAAATTCACATCACGCAAGTTTGAGTCTCTAAAGTAAACCTGTCTTAAGTCAGCATTTTGAAAATTTGCTCCTTTTAAGTTGCAAGGGTTGAAAATAGATCCTGTCAGGTTTGCATTTGTAAAATCTGCATAAAATAAACGAGATCTACTAAAATCAACTCCTAATAGCTCTGCATTTTTGAAATTTGCTCCAACGATAATTAATTTTTGTAAATTAGCCTCTCTAAGAAATATTCCTCTAAAGTCTTTTTCTCCAGCTTTATATCTTTTAAGAAATTCTTCGATATTCATGAATTTTCTTTTTTGTTTATATAGCAATCCTAAATGGTTTGCGGAAACAGATCGGCTGAAAACCCCGTACCGCAATGATTCATATTGAAATATTGAAAACATCCCGCAAACGAAGTCATGCTGCTATATTGTATTAAAGTAACATTTATTTGGCACAGGAGTCTGCGATCGATACAAATTTTAAAATATCCGATCGAATTTAGCCTGGATTTCGATCGTCCATTTTCTCTATTCTATGACTATTAACGATCCAATATGACACAAGGAATTCACATGATGGGAAGATCGAATCGGATGGACGATCGCATTTAGAATCATCTTACATTTCTTCTCCTGCCTGAAGCCCCCCTTCAACTTCCTCACGAGCAGGTTCGTACCCGAGAGCGATCGCGAACACCTCAAGTTAAGGAAAGCTTTCGTACAGCTCTTGGCAGAATTTCTGGAAGCTTTCGAGATATTCTGGCATTGGTGGTGACGGTAGGGCGATTTTATTCCTCTACCACTTCTCTTCCCTTTCTGAACTCCCGTTGTCCAAAGTCAAGTATGTCTGCAAACGCTTCCCAACTCGTTCGATCGCTCTACGAGGCCATTAACCGCCGCGATATCGATGGGGCGATCGCACTGGTAGACGATGAGTGCGTGTACGAAGATTTGAACTTTCCCAAACCGTTCCGGGGAAAAGCGGCGGTTCGCCGACTGTTTGAAACCTCCTGTGACAGCGTTCCTGAAGATTTGCTGTTCCTCATTGACGATATTACTGAAGCTGAGGGAAGCGCCGTCGGTTTGCTGTGGCACGTCGAACTCGATGGGATTCCGTTTCCCAACGGACGCGGGGCGAGTTTTTATCGAATTTCCGACACCACGGGAAAGCTGGTGTTTGCCCGCGATTTAGTCGAACCGCCCTTTAAACCGGGGAAAGTCTCGTTAGGGGTGATTCGGTTGGTAACGCCGCTGGTGCGTCGTGTGTTGAAACCGAGAGAAACTCCCAAATCTGAGAACGAGAAAAATACGAAACTCTATCCCGGTTACGCACGGTTGTTGTGGGTTCTGACGGCGGTGTACGTGGGGTTGTTGTTGCTCTCGCCGCCGAATTTGTGGCTTCCTGGCGAACCGCTTTGGGCAATTCAACCGGAGACGGTGCGGGAACTGATCGACGAATCGACGAATTTCTTTTTCGTGTTGCCGATTCTCAGCGGAATCGACGGGATAAACGCGCCTGTGGTGCATCCGGTGACGGAGGCGTTTTTTAATTTTGCCGAAGTCTGGATTTTTATGTTTTTGCCGCTGTTTTTGGCAGACGCGAGAGGCTATCGGGTTCCCCGCGTGGGATTGTGGGGAGCGGCGATGTTTTTGACGAATATTTTTCTAATGCCCTATATGGCACGGCGATCGCTCACGGTTCCCGATGTCAGCCAACGGCGCGAAAAGGGACGGCTGGCGCGGGTTTTTGGTTGGACGGGGTTGGTAGTCGGCGCGATCGCCGTGGTTTGGTTTTTTAGGGGACGCCCGGAATTTGGGGGATTGGCGGAACGGTTGCAGTTTTTTGTGGAAAAGGTGACGAGCGATCGCGTGGCGGTGGCATTCAGTACGGATTTGGTGTTGTTCGGGATTTTCCAAGCCGTGTTAATCGGTGCTGTCGAACCCGTTGGGAGTGCGGTGCGTTGGTTGCGATTCGTGCCGTTTTGGGGCTTGGCGATTTGGTTGGTAATTTGAGGGTTTGCGATTTAATAGGTGTATTTCTTGGGAATTTCCAAAACGATATCGCCTTTAATAACGTATTCGATCGACCAACGGGGGGGATCGATGTGGCGATCGTAAAATTTGGCTTCCCAGTGGAGATGAGGGCCGGTAGTGCCTCCGCTCGAACCCACGGCGGCTACGATATCCCCGGCTTCGTAAGTTCCCGGTAAGCAATCGCTGAGGTGCATCGCCCGGAATTCGTACTCGGGAAAACTATCGCTGTACATCGTTGCCGTCAGTCCGCCTCCAGCTTTGTAAGAACACGCGACGCGAACGGCGGCTTTGTTTTGACCGACTGCCCGCAAGGGTGCGCCGTACGGCATGGCGATATCGACGCCCCAATGGGGGACGCTGTAGCTGCCGTAAACGGGATGGACGGCACGACAGTCGGAGTAGTCCGCCGCCTGGCATGGTAAGAAAACATCGGTGACGCGGTAGCCCGCGATGCGTTGGTTGTCGGTGACGGGTTTTTCGAGGTCGGGGGGCAGTTTTTTGGCGATTCCGTCGATCGCACCTTTGAAGGTTTGGGTCGATCGCGCGAGGGGAAGTTTCGACTCGGACAGCGGTTGTGTGGCGAGGGGCGTCTTCTCTCCTTTGAGCTGAACTTGTCGTTCGATCGGGGCGTCCCCAATGTCTTTAACCCGTGGGGGAAGGGGTTGCGATGCCAGTTGGGGAGTCGGTTTGAGGGAAACGATCGCATTGGAGGCGCGGCGATCGCTCGGGGTGGCGAAAAATGAAATATAGCCCCAACTAATGCCGAGTGCGGCTAGAAATAAGACGACTAATTCCCACCACAGATGGGGATCGTCTGCCAACAAGTTTTCGTGACGGTCTTTAAGGGCAGCGATGCGGGCTTCGGCGTCTTCGATCTGCGCCGCGCGTTCGGCTTCGAGCTGGCGGGCCCAACGATATAAGGGATGATAGGTCGAAAATTGCGTTGTCGGCAATGGGGAGGGTTGCGACGGTAGAGAAAGGCGAGGATCGGGCTTGGGCTTGGGGCGATACCTCGGCGGTGCGGGATAAATTTCCGATGCTTTTGGGAAACTCTTCGTGTTGAGATAGGGATTCGTCTGCTCGCGATCGGAGCGGCTTTGTCGCTGCGAGTCGAGCGGTTGTCGTGATACGTCCCCGAGTGGCAGTTGAGTCGTCATTTTGCCTGAAATAGATGTTTTCGGTCTAGATTTGGCTCTTTCGAGTCGTTTTCGTGCATTTTAGTTTAACGCGCTGGGTTTCACTGAGGAAATTGGCAGAACGACCGATCGCTTCTCTGTGTTTTTTCGGGGGCGATCGGTTGGGTGTCAGGGTTGCGTTGTTTTTTTAAGAAATGACGGGCTATCTATCGTCCGGTTATACTCTCTAATTCCTGCATTTAACGTTGTTATTGCAGTATAATCTGTCAAACTCACCTAATTTTGCTATTTTCATAAAACACGATCGGCAACCCTAAATCGGTTGTGTAACAAAATTAGGACAAAAAGGGAAGCGGGAACAAGAAACAGGGAATCGGATTTTTTCTGGTTTTTAATTTTTGACGACTCATTTAGGACATCTATATTTTTTTCGAGATGTTCGTATTTTTTCAAGCTTTAAGCCAATTTAAATGAATTAAAAAATATAAACAAACGAAAAAAGTGCATCGGAGATCGTTGACTTATTGGTGTGATTGGGACTTCTATTAGCGTAAAACCCCCTTCAATCAAAGGATTTGTTCGGTAAATCTACAGATAGATCGCCTTTGATAACGTATTCGATCGACCAAAGTGGCGGATCGATGGGGGTTCCGTTGCGTTGGACTTCCCAATGGAAATGAGGATCGCCCGAGTTGAGAGAATCTCCTACGGTAGCGATCGCCTCGCCGGGATGGTGTGTCCCAGCCAAACAACTGTCTAAATTTGACGCTCGAAACGTATACTCGGGCAAACTTTCACTAACGATCGTCGCGGAAAATCCGTCGTTCGAGAGAGACTCGCAGCGTACCATCACTTTTTCGCCATTCTTGCCGACGGCGTACAGGGGCGATCCCTCGGGCAACCAAATATCGACGCCAAACTCGGAACGGACGGCGTAGTTGTTGAGTTCGAGGGTGGGTAACGGGGAAGAACTGTCGGTTTGAAATTCATCGAGTCCGCGATCGCCCGTTTCTTCCGTATCGCCACCGCGATCGCCCCAGACTGCTGCACTGGGAAATCCGATCGCTGGGATTCTCTCGGAAGACAACCCATCTGAGGCGGGAGCGTCTGGTTTCTCTGTCCAATCCCACTGCCAGCGTCCCAAGGCGCGATCGATCTCCGTTTGAGAGGGAGTTTCTGAGGCGGGAGCGTCCGGTTTCTCTGTCCAATCCCACCGCCAGCGTCCCAAGGCGCGATCGATCTCCGTTTGAGTGTCGCGAGAATCGGCTGGAGAGAGGATCGAAGCGTCGGCTGGGGTGTCGTCTGGAGATGAGGCGTTTTCGTCTATAGGACGCGTTTCGGGTAACGCGTTGGAGGTAGAAGGTTCTGCTGAATTCTTCGGTGTCGTCGGCGTACCTCCCCAGTCTCCGAAACCGGCGATCGGCAAAAATTGTAAGAGCGAACTTCCAAACATCGCCAACAACACGAACACCAAAAGCCCCCACTCCAACCAGAGTTTGCGGCGTTCGGCGGCCAGGCGTTTTTCTCCTTCGTCCTTGAGATCGGCGACGTACTGTTGCGTGTGTTGCCGTTGGCGATCGGCTTCTCGTTCGTTGTTTTTCGCCCACTCGAGGAGGGCAGGGTAAGACATCGGACGGGGTAACGGTGACAGGGAAGCGGGGCGATCGCTGGCTTGGGAAGTGGGGCGATCGCTCTTGCGATCGGCGAAAAACGGATTTTCTGTGCGATTGGCGGCGGTGCGATCGAAGGGATCGATCGCGTCCTGGGTGGGGGGATCGGGACGAGGAGAGTACGTCATGAAGTCCGCAGCAAATATCGAAACGGCGATCGAGCAGAACGAGAACGAAATCCCAACCATCTCGGGGTAGGATCGACCGGAGAATCGAGAGTTTTAATCCCTGTTATGGATGAGGAGAGAACGCCGTGTCACTCGATGTTATTGAAATCGCACCGAACAGCGACAAAACGCCGACGGCGGCGATCGTCCTCCTTCACGGGTGGGGCGCTAACGCCAGAGATTTGGCGTCGTTACATCCGCTTTTGAACTTACCAGATTATCTCTGTCTCTGTCCCGACGCGCCGCTCCCCCACCCCTACGTTCCCGGTGGAAAAATGTGGTACGACTTGGAAACTCAAAAGTACGAAGGCTTAGTGGAGAGTCGCGATCGCCTCGTCGAGTGGCTCGATCGTTTGGAAGCGAAAACGGGAATTCCGCTCTCGAACACGGTACTGGCGGGATTTTCTCAAGGAGGAGCCATGACCCTGGACGTGGGGGCGAGGTATCCGTTAGCGGGGTTGGTGTCCATGAGCGGCTATCTTCACGATGCGGTGGACGGAAACGCTCGATTTCCGCCGGTTTTAGTGATGCACGGCCGCCAAGATCCCATCGTTCCCCTGTCGGCGGCTCGCGACACTCGCGATCGCTTGTCCGAGTGTGGCGTCGCCGTGCAGTACGAAGAGTTCGAGATGGCACATCAAATCTGTCCTCAAGAAGTGCTGCGATTGCGTCAGTTCGTCCTCGACCATACGTCCAGTTAATGTTGCCGATCGGTAACACAAAATAACAAAACGTAAACCTCCTCCCCAGAACCGTCGGCGATCGCATTAAGATAAAACACAGAGAACAGACGACATCAAAATCGAGCAACTTTGTCTGTTTGCCCCTAGGGAGGTGAGAGCCATGACGACCTTAAGCGTATCTCGTCAAAAAATTTCGGCGTTGACGGAGGCCGACGTTAAAACGCTGGCAGATCGTCTCGATGCAGATGCTTATGCCAATCCCTTTGAAGGTTTGGACGATTGGCATCTGTTGCGGGCGATCGCCTACCAGCGACCGGAACTCGTCGAACCTTACAGCTATCTATTAGAATTTGAAGACTGCGACGAAAGTTAAGAGTTCGCGCGGAGCAGTCTCGAGTTTATACGCTTGAATGTCATTACTGACTGGAAAACGAGTTCTCATCGGCTTGACCGGTGGCATTGCTGCCTACAAGATCTGTGAAGTTATCTCCAGGTTGGCAAAAGACGGGGCGGAGGTTCGTGCCGTCTTGACCTCGGGAGCGGAGGCGTTCGTCACTCCGCTAACGGTCGCGACCCTCTGTCGCCATCCGGCTTACACGGACGAGAGTTTTTGGAACTCCGTACGCGGCCGTCCCCTGCATATCGAGTTGGGGGAATGGGCTGAGCTGATCGTTATCGCCCCGATGACGGCCAATACCTTGGGGAAACTGGCCAACGGTTTGGCGGATAATCTGCTGACCAACACGATTTTGGCATCCACCTGTCCCGTGTTGGTGGCTCCGGCGATGAATACGGATATGTGGCAACAGATGTCCGTTCGTCGCAATTGGATGCAGTTGTTGGAAGACCCGAGATTTCATGGCGTTTCGCCAGGTTCGGGACGCTTGGCCTGCGATCGCGTGGGCGTCGGACGTATGGCAGAGAGCGATCGCATTGTCACCCACATCGCCTCGCTACTCCACAGCAACGGCGTTAAAGACTTAGAAGGACGCCACGTTCTCGTCAGTGCGGGGGGAACTCGCGAGTACTTCGACCCAGTACGCTTCATCGGCAACCCCTCTACGGGAAAAATGGGGGTTGCAGTGGCTCGGGCGGCCGCCCATCGCGGCGCGAAAGTAACGCTAGTGTACGGTTCGGTGACGCCAGAGGTGGTATCGGATTTGACGGGGATTCGCGGGGTGTCTGTGGCGAACTCCGAAGAGATGGAAGAGCGACTGTTGGAATTTCTACCCGAGGCGGACTGGGTGGTGATGACGGCGGCGGTAGCGGACGTGAAACCCGCTCAGAAATACGGTCAGAAATTACCGAAAACGAAGCTCCCCGAGGCGTTACCGCTGGTTCCCGTGGGGGATATCGTCGGACAGTTATGTCAACACAAACAACCCCACCAACGCATTATCGGGTTTGCGGCTCAAACGGGGGATATCGTAACGCCCGCGTTGGAAAAGCTGCGTCAGAAAAAACTCGATGCGATCGTCGCCAACCCCATCGACGTTCCGAATTCAGGATTCGCCAGCAATTTCAACCAAGCGGTATTTATCGACGCCGACGGAAATCAAAGTTCGATCGACTCTTGCACCAAATTAGAGTTAGCCCATTATTTGCTCGATTGGGTCGGACGGCTTTAACAGTCGCCAGTCGCCAGTCACCAGTCACCAGTGAAGACAGGGAACGGGGAACGGGGAACGGGGAACAGTCACCAGTCACCAGT
>NZ_JAQNCQ010000361.1:0-28454 GCF_028368005.1 Geitlerinema sp. CS-897
GAAAAAAGACAGCTTGTAGAAGAAGCTGCTAGGCGTGGTATGACACAATCAGAACTAATTAGAAGTTTAATTGCTCGTTTTCCAGAACCCAGTAAAAAGCCGTCCTAGAAGGACGGGGCTTGTATCCCGGTTTTTTGGTCACCGACGGTTTCGAGCCTCTTTCTGTATCGGATTCCCTCTCCAACCGCTCTACAATGTTTGAAATTTTTTTCAAAAAAAGCGGGAAATTCGCGTCTGGCCAGAAGGGTTGACAGAAAACTTTTTCGCGGCGATAATAGAATTATAATCTTATGGGTTAATTCGGCTATAAACTTGATTTTTTAATCAATAAACGAACGAGCAAAACCCCTCTCTCCTCCGCGACACAGTGGCCGACCTCCGAAAACCGCCTCAATACGCCGCCACCTGTGGAGCGATTACCATCACCCGCTGACTGTCCACCACCATCGCCCAAAACCCGTTACTGCTGAGCCGTTGAAGGAGTTGGTTCGCCTCGGCCTCGTTCGACGTGTACCCCGCCAACAAAAACGGTCGTTGACCGTAAGACACCAAACCGACAGGTTGGCTCGTCAACAACCGAACCTGAGCGGCGACCTGAGTTTGATTGAAATAATCCACCAATACCGCATAACCCGGCGCGAGCGTTTGAGGATTGTAGGCCGTTGTCATTGACGGAGAAGGCGTTGTCGTCGGGAGTGTCACCGTCGGCGTCGGCGGGAACGAAGAAGACGAAACCGACGATTGAGGAACCGGGACGTAGACGGGTAACTCCGAAGTATCGATTTCCTCATCCGACGAGGGAATCTCGAACGAGCTGTCAGATAAATTGGCAGGGGGAAGATCGCGCGAGTTCATATTGCGATCGACAGCCACGTCGAAATCCGCCCCGTCTACCTCCTCCTCCGTCGCAGTCGTCGAAGCCGCCGAAGATCGACCTTCCGCCGGACGCGCCTCGATAATCTCGACCCGAGGTAACTCTAAAAAACCAGACGACGGAGTCGAGGGAGTCGTTTGAGAAGAAGTCGTTGCCGTTGTCGGTGGAGTCGATCTCGCGGGTGGCGTGGCTTGAGCATCGCTCGGCGGACGGGTGACGAACGCGGCCAACCCCACCTCTTGCGTAATCGATCGCGCCAAACTCGACGCCTCCTCCTGAGAATTGAAACCCTCAACGCGCACGACGACTTCTTCGAGATAGGAACAGACCCGAGCCTGAAGCTGCGGCGCCAGCAACTGCCGAACGAGGGCCGGATCGTCTTCCGTTTCGCTGACGATCAATAACAGGTACTCTCCCGGTGCAGGCGGTTCGCAGTCGGGCAATTGTGCCGCAGCCGGAACCTGCCAACCGGACGCACCGGCCAGCCCTAAAGTCACCGTCAAACACGCGATCGGACTCGAGAAAGCTTGTAGGCGCATGGTTCGCAATTGCAGTACGGAACAGAGAGAGAGGACAAAGGAGCGAAACAGTGAGAGTCGAGAAATCAGCACCTTCTACATACTGCACTCTAACTTAAGACGCTACCTCATCGTCTAATCGCGACGAGCCGGATAGGGATCGTTGACAAATCCCAGCTCGAAGAGTTGTCGGTACGCGTTTTTCCCTAAATCCCGCGTTGGGTTTTGAGAACCGACAATTTCGACGAGTAGCGGAACCGCCAGTTCCGGTTGGTTTCGAGCGCGATGTAACAGGGCAAGTTGGTAAGTCGCTTCGTCCCGTAACTGAGCTGAGTCGAGGGCGAGGCGTCGTTGTTGTTCGTAAATCGCGTTATCGATGCCCGAGAAACTCCCCGCTAACTGTTGGTAGTAGTTCGAGAGGCGATTTCCCAGTTCCCGAGCTTCTTGGAGTTTGCGAGCCGCAACGTCGTAATTTTCCTCCGATACCGCAGCGTTCGCCTGTTCCATCAATCCCGAAATGCCTCGTAGGTTGAGAATCGAACTTTCTGCTAGAGGACGGGGGGCGTTATCTTCAGTTTCCGACGTTTCGGCCGCACCCGTTTCTTCCGTACCGTCTTCACCCGTCTCTTCCGGTTCGTTCTCGATTTGAATGCCGAAGGGCGACTCGACAAATCCCAGTTCGTAGAGTTGGCGATAGGCGCGGTTTCCCAGTTCGCGGGTGGGGTTTTGAGACGCGACAATTTGAACCAGAAGGGGAACCGCAAGTTCCGGCTCGTCTTGGGCGCGATGTAACAGGGCGAGTTGATAGGTCGCCACGTCTCGCATTTGAGCGGCTTCTAAGGCCATGCGTCGCTGTTGCTGGTAAATGCGGTTGTCGATCCCCGAAAACCCGCTCGACAGTTGTTGGTAAAACGAGGAGAGTTGGTTGCTCCACTGTCGTGCTTCTTGCAACTTACGAACGGCCAGATCGAAATCGTCGACGGCGATCGCCGCGTCCGCTTCGTCCGTCAAGCGGCTAATCCCTTGTAAACTAAGGGAACTGTCGTCCATAGGCAGGCGCGGAGCCGCAGCAGTTTCCTCAACGGGGGCGAGATCCGTAGTGTCGGGAAGTTCGATTTCCCCCGGTGTTTGTCCCCAAGCCTCGGGTGTGGCGAACGTTGCGGCTAGAACGAGGAGAAACGTCGAGGGTCGAGAGAGTCGAAAGCGGCGGAACCCATGAGTTGGAAATAGCATTTGAACCTTCACCTATGCAGTGCCAATGGCGATCGAACGAGACGGAAGAGGACGACCGACGAAGCGTTACGATGTTTTTAACAAATCTCTAACAAAGGCGTATCTTAACATTTCTCCGTCCCAAAGACAGCCATCCGGACATTGCGATCGCTCGAGCGCGATCGTCGAGTTAAGATAGCGATCGATCTCGGTATCGATCGCCAACACAGGCAGGGGGGAAGTCGTGGCTGAAGCATTAGGAACGACGTTACAACGCGGCGGCGAAACGCTATCCCTCAACAAAGCGATCGATCGCTTCACCGTGCGCCCGCAATCGCCCGCTGTCAGCGAGTCGCTGTTGTCCCAGGTGCGAGCTTCCTTCTGCGGCCGAGTTCCCATCGGTTCGCGAGAAGAAGCAATTTTACTCGAGTTTCGCGTCGAAGATCCCGCCCAACTCGACGCCGCGATGGATCGAACCCGAGAGTTAGAAGACGTTGCCTTTGTCAGCCACGTTTACGAAATTCAAAGCAATCCGGGGAGCTTCGTTTACTTAGCCGACGACATCACCGTCATGTTTGACGAGAGCGTTACTGACGGTGACCGAAGCGCGATCGCCGCCGAATTCGGACTCGAAGAACTGCGACCCCTCGAAGGCTTACCCGGAGCGTTCGTGTTCCGCGTCACCAAAAACGCCACCGCCAACCCCATCAAACTCACCAACGCCCTTCTCGACCGGGACGGCGTGCTGGCGGCCGAACCCAATATCGTGATTCGCTCTTCCCTCACCTACCGCCCCGACGACGATCTCTATCCCCGTCAGTGGTACTTACACCACGACGGCGGCGCGTTGCTGTCTCCCAACTCCCACATCGACGCCGAAAAAGCCTGGGACGTAACCCGAGGCGATCGCTCGGTAGTCGTGGCAATTACCGACGATTCCATCGACATCGACCATCCCGACTTTCAAGGAATTGGCAAAATCGTCGCCCCGCGAGACTTGCGCGGTAAAGATTTCCTTCCCCTACCCGAAGCCCAAACCGACAACCACGGAACCGCCTGTGCGGGGGTCTGTCTGGCAGAAGAAACCGGTAGCGGTATCGTCGGCGTCGCCCCCCGTTGCGCCCTGATGCCGATTCGCACCACCGGCTATCTCGACGACGACTCTATCGAAGAACTGTTTGACTGGGCTAGCGATCGCGGAGCTTCCGTCATCTCCTGTAGTTGGGGCGCGAGTGCCGTCAATTTCCGCCTGTCGATGCGTCAATACGCCGCCATTTCCCGAACTGCTAGCAAAGGCCGCGACGGCAAAGGTTGCGTCGTCGTCTTCGCCGCCGGAAACGCCAACCGTCCCATCCGAGGCATCATCGACGAAACGAGCTGGCCGCAAAACGTCCTGTCGGGAAACACCCGTTGGTTGAGCGGTTTTGCCACCCACCCCGACGTCGTTGCCGTTTCCGCCTGTACCAGCCAAAGTCGCAAAGCCGCTTATAGCAACTGGGGCGACGAAATTTCCGTGTGCGCCCCCAGCAACAACGCCCCACCGGGAATTTGGCTCCAACAAACCGGTTACATCAGCACCGCTCCCCCCGTCACCCAAGCCCTGCCGGGTTTGGGCGTGTTCACCACCGATCGCGTCGGAAGTGCCGGTTACGCCCGAGGGGACTACACCGCTGGATTCGGCGGCACCTCGAGCGCCTGTCCCGTGGTGGCCGGAGTCGCCGCCCTCGTTCTCTCTGTCAATCCCGACCTCACCGCCGCTCAAGTTAAAGATATTCTCCAGCGCACCGCCGACAAAATCGTCGATACCGAACCCGACCCCCAACTGGGAAAACGGTTAGGCACTTACGACAACCAAGGGCGTTCTCCCTGGTTCGGCTACGGTAAAGTCAACGCCTACAACGCCGTTCTGGCCGCCAAGGAAATGCGGGAAGCCCCCCATACGGTGACGAAACGGGTTCGCGGAACCAACGATCGCTCTGTGAGAATTCCCGACGGCGATCTCGACGGCGTTCTCAGTCCGATTCGCGTTCTCGATGATTTGCCCGTTGTCGAACTGGCTGTCAACCTCGACATCGACCATCCCTATCTCGGCGATTTGGAACTCTATCTCGTCGCCCCCAACGGTGAAACTGCCTTGTTACAAGGTCGCGGCGTCGGACGAAAATCGGGATCGAACGCCAGCTATTCGATGGCAGACACCCCCTCGCTGAACAAGTTTCGCGGCACGTCCGCCCAAGGCATTTGGAACCTACAGGCGATCGACGTCGCCCACGGCGATACGGGAACCCTCAAACGCTGGCAGTTAACCCTCGGGATGGGATGAGGAGATGAAGACAGTCACCAGTCGCCAGTCACCAGTCACCAGTCACCAGTGACAACTGTTCCCTGTCCTCACTCTTCCCTCTTCACTCTTCACTCTTCCCTGAAGAAGCTCCCCCTCTCCTCAACGGGTGCAGTAATCCAGCGTCTCGAAGGCGATCGGATAAAACCCACTCAGCCACTCGTTTCGCGCCTCTAATGCTGTGTCGCTGCTAATGAAGGCGTTGACAGTTCGTTCCCAGGTTTTATCGTTGTCGGGCAACGCGAAGCCGTAATAATCGCAAGTCAGCGGTTGTTCGGGAACCAGGGCGAAATCGCTTAAATCGGCGTTGAGGCGCAGCAGTTCTCCGAGAATCAAAATGCTATCGCTGGCAAAGGCGTCGATCGCCCCGGTCGCTACCGACTCCAGTGCGGTATAGTCGTCGTTGAAGAGGACTGTTTCGGCGTTGGGATAGCGATCGCGCAGGAACTGTTCGGTTGTCGTGTTCTCCAACACCCCCGCTTTCACCCCGCTGAGGGTTGTATTGGGATTGACGCGATCGACGCTGTCGAGATTCACTAAAAACTGGGTTCCAGTGACGAAAAACGGCTGCGAAAACGCGATACCGTCGGGGTTGCGAACGAGGGTGTTCGGCCCGCATTCGAGATGGACGCGATCGCTGCGAACTAAATCGAATCGCGTACTCAAACTCGACGGCAATTGAACCACCTCAATGCCTCCCGGCATCTCTAACTCGGTTTCTAAATAATCGGCGAAGGAGTGCAACACCTCCGCACAATACCCATTCCACAACCCCTCATCGTCGAGATAGCCGAACGGTGGGGAATCGCTGCGAATGGCAGCTTTTAAAATACCCGTCCGCTGAATTTCCTCGACCACGCTTTCCTGACGGGACGCCGACGCCGAAACCACAGTCGTCGGGAACATTTCGATAGGTGGTTCTCCCCCATAGGCCGAAATCAACATCTCCGGCGTCAACTCCCGAATCAAGTTCACCGTCAACTCGTCATAATCGATATATTGCCCGTAAGATGCCGTCAGATAAGGCTCGTAAAACTCGTCTTCGGCTAAGTAGTACCGGAAAAACGCCACGTTCAACGCTTTCAAATAAGGCTGTCCGTAACCCACCGGACCGCGCAACCACTCCGGTAACTGCTGCGTGTACTCGTCCATTCCCGTCGAGAAGTGCGTCCCCGGAACCATCGCCATCAGATACTTCTCGTCTGTTCCCGTCATCCATAGAAACGGATGGATTTGTTCGGGAATCGACGGCGCGATAATGTCGTTACTTCCCGAGATTAACATCGTGGGAATCGAAATGTTGGCCATGCCCTCGGGGCCGAACACGACGCTGGTAATGGGATAGGACGCCAACGCTGCTTTAAAGCGAGGGTCGTAGAGATCGTAATTGACGGGGGGCAAATAGGACGCCAAACATTGCAGGGTGACGGAGAAGTTCAATGTAAAATGTTCTTCCCGAACGCAGGATTCGGTCAACCGTGCCTGATTAATTTCCGCCCCCGCCATCGACAACGCTGTCGTTCCGCCGAAGGAATATCCCATGATTCCCGCACGGTTGACATCGATGCGTCCTCGCCAATCGGGATCGTCGGAGTTCACCAGGCGTTCGAGTTCGTCGAGTGTCGCCGTCAAGTCCAAGCCGCGACTGAGATATTCGATGGGACTGATTAGATCGCTCAGTTCCCCTCGTAAAAAGGCTTCGCGATATTCGAGGTTACTGCCGATATGTTCGGGGGCTGCCACCGCTAACCCGTAAGAGGCCAAGTGTTCGGCTAGATAGTCGTAATTGTCGCGGTTCGACCCGAAGCCGTGGGTCAACACCACCACGGGAACAGTTTCGTCGAGTCCTTCGGGAAGGTAGACATCCACATCGAGATCGTAGGACGCAGCGAGTCCCAACTCTGTCGGACGAATGCCGCTGACGGGGAACCGCAACCGCCGCACTTCCACGCCGTAAGGTCCCGGTTCTCGCAAGTCGGGGCGTTGAGAAAAGTCTACTGGGGAATCGTTAGCCGCTTCTCGCTGGGCTTCGGCCACGATAACGTCCGTTGCAGCTTGGCGATAGTCGAAAAACAGCGAGAGTTGGTTGGCCACTTCTAAGATAAAGCGGGCGTTAACGCGGATTTCGCGGGTCGGATATTTTTTTAGGACGTTGAGGAGGGTGAAACTTTCGCTGTCGTCGGAGGCTGCTACCAGAATTGCCGATCGCAAGGCTTGACCGCCGTTGAGTCCGCTATCGGTTTGGATGATGGTTCCCAAACGACGCAGAAATCCTTCCCCAATGCCCATGTAAAGGGCTTTTGAGAGAACCGTGGCACTCAAGGGGAGTTCTCGCGTCAGCGCCCCGCGCATGGTTTTGTGGGTGCTTTCGTCAAAAAATTGTAGGTAGAAGGCGAGGTCTGAATCGATTTCTCCGGTTTCGGCGAAGGTTTCGAGGGATTCGATGGGAACGTAGAGTTCGAGCGGACCGTAGGTGATGGCGAGTCGTTCGGCGGCCTGGGTGGGTTGGGGAGCGATCGCACTCCCGAATACGCTCGTCCCTGCGACGAGTCCAAGCAGCCAGCGTTGCAGGTGTTTGGGGGTCAAGTGCGTCATGGTAACGTCAGCGAGAACAGATCTTACAAGTCGTTTCCGGTTTCGTCGGCTTGGGGGAGTTCGGCCGCACCTACCGGAACGGCGATCGACAGCCACAGCGCGATCGGAATCGCGATCGCCGCAAGCGTTCTTTTCCAGAAGCCTGGTGGGAAACTGTCGGGTCGGTTCCCACCAGGCGATACGACGATCTCGAACATTTTATGCACCTCGATCTCGCATTTTTGACTTTTAATTGACTTCAATTTTCTCATAAAATTTCGCTATTTTTGTGAAGTTTTATAAATTGTTTTCAAGCTGATTTTTATTGATTTTTAAAGAGAATTTACTAAGAACGATCTCAGACTATACTTGACAAAAATACCAAAAAATGCAACAAAGACAGCAAATTAAAAACGAGCAGCACTATAGGGAATCATTCTGCTCGTTCCAACGATTTATTGTAAAACAAATGCCGATCTCTTGGGTGCATCTCAAAAATGTAAATTTATCAGATCGGAGTCTCTGCACTGAATTGAGCTGTTGTTGGGTTTCGCTATCGCTCCACCCAACCTACCCCAGACTCATATTTTTACATCCATTGAGATGAACCCGATTTTTTTGCTTTAAACCTCCATTTAAATTTTTTGAAACGACTGAAAGAATGCTGCGATCGCCTCCATCGACGCCACGTCATTTAACTGACTGACCGCGAGGAGATATAAGCGATCGCCATCGAGAATCAATCGAAACGAAATCGTTTCTTCCTCGTTCTCAAACCTCAAATCTTTGACTGCCAAACCACCTACAGACGTATTGCGATCGCTCGTCATTTCAAAATTACTTTCTCGCTCCACCAGGCGATCGCGCACCTTCTCCAAAACCTCCGCCTCGCTTCCCAACTGACGGAACTCGAACGGTTCCGAATACGCCGCCACGTAACGCGAAAACTCCAGTTGCGTCGCCAGAATTTCAAACTCGACCGTTCCGGCTGACGTTTCCACCGTTTCGGTTTCCTGAACTACCGTTCCTTGCGGTAGCCAAATCGAAAAACCCCCCTCTCGCAACACCACGCGCTGCCAACTCAAATTTTCCCCCGAAACCGTCAGCGGTGAGGGATTCGACTGTTGCCGATCCATTTGTCGGATTTCTTCTTCAAATTGGTCGTAACCTCGCTCGAAGAAGTTGGGACGGTTGAGTTGAGCCAACGTAGGAGTTGTTAAGCCGAGCGTGGTGAGAAGGGCAAAAACGCTAACATGGGTCGTCTTCATGGTTCGTTGAGTCCCTAAAAATTTGAGAGCATTTTCAAATCCTACAGGGGGTGACGGTTGCGATCGGCATAACGCCGCATCCGATCCCGTTCCCGCCGTTCGGCTTCGGCTTTAAGCTGGCGAACCGTTTCTTGAGCCGAACCGACAGCCGCACCTAAAACCGCACCGACGATCGCGTATTTCCGGTGAGCGTGTTGGTAAATATCGCTTTCGTAGGGAGGATTAGCCATTTCAGCGATCGCGATTCCCAGCATGGCTCCGATCGCTGACGTAACGACAGCAGAAAAAGCGATCGATCGTTGGTTCATGGCAGCTTCTCCCAATTTCCAAACGCGACGTTAGGTTTTAGACGGGGGTGTTTCGGCTTCCCCTTCAACTTCACCACTCGCCTCGCTCGAAGGAGGTGAAGACTCCACCGCGTTCTCGTCGCCATCGACAACTAAATGTTTTCCGTTACCGTTTCCCCGTCGCGGCGGTGGAGATTGGACTTGGGGCGATCGCGGTTCTGCTTCAGTCTCCCGTTCTGTCTCCATTTTAGGCTCGATTTCAGTATCGATCGAGGGACTCGGTACGGAAGGCTCACCATCGGGTATTGGCGGAACCGTTTGCATCGGCGTCGGAGGCGTCGGAGGGGGCGCAGCTGTGGGCGTTTCCCCGTCAGCTAACAGGAACCGCGCCTCGAAACTCTTCACGACAATGTAGAGAATCGGTACCACCAGGAAGCTGAGGAACGTCGCCACCAGCAACCCACCGAACACCGCCGTTCCCAAGGACCACCGACTCGCAGAACCCGCACCCGAAGCGATGACGAGAGGGAAAAATCCCACCAAACTCGAAATTGCCGTCATCAAAATCGGTCGAAATCGCTGTTCGGCGGCGTTGACGGCTGCTTTTGCGATACTCATCCCTTCAGCGCGAGATTGGTTGGCGAACTCGACGATGAGAATGGCGTTTTTACTAGCTAAGCCGATGAGCATCACCAACCCCACCTGAGCGTAAACGTCCAAGTTCAAACCCCGCGCGAACAGGAACACCAACGCCCCGAGCATCGCCAGGGGAACGGTGAGCAAAATGATAATCGGGTCGATATAGCTTTCGTATTGCGCCGACAACACGAGAAAGACGATGACGATACCCAACCCGAAAATAATCACGGCTTGACCGCCTGCGGTGAGTTCTTCTCGAGCCGTTCCCATCCACTCGCGCCCCGTACTGGGTAGTGCGGCTTCTTTGTAGGCGGCTTCCATCGCTTGCAGGGCTTGCCCGGAACTGTAACCCGGTGCGTTGGCTCCCTGAATTTTAATGGCGCGGAACAGGTTGAAGTGGCTGATAATCTGCGGCCCGGTAATCGGTTCGGATTTGACGAGTTCGCCGAGGGGAACCATATTTCCGTCTCGCGATCGCACGTAAATTTCATCGATGTTTTCAGTGCGCGATCGAAACTGGCCTTCGGCTTGGGCGTACACCCGATAGCTGCGCTGTCCCAGGGTAAAGTCGTTGACGTACTGCGATCCCAAGTAAATGCCTAACGTGGTCATGGCATCGCTAAAACTAACGTTGGCGGCTTTGAGGCGATCGCGATCGACGGTCAATTGCACTTGGGGCGTGTTCGCCGTCGCCTGAGTAAACGCACTTCCGCCAATTTCAGGTTTTTCGTTCGCCGCCCCAATCACGTCGTAGGTGTTGCTGAGTAAGTCCTCGTAAGTTAACTGTCCGCCGCTGCGGTCTTGAAGCTGAAACTCGAACCCGCCGAAGGTACTCAATCCCTGAACTGGCGGTGCGTTAAACGCCCGGACGACTGCTTCTTGAATTTGCGCGAACTGACCGTTCAGCTTGGCGATGAGTTCGTCTGCGGCTTGACCTTTCCCCGTCCGTTCGCTCCAGTCTTTAAACGATCCAAAAAACAGACCCTGGTTCGATCCGCGTCCGTCGAAACCTACGCCGCTGACCATAAAGGTTCCTCGAATTTCCGGCGTCTCGAGGAGAACGTTCTCAGCTTTTTCGAGAACCTCCTTCGTATAGTTGAGAGACACGCCGTCGGGGGCTTGAACGATTCCCAAGAAATAGCCTTGGTCTTCCTCCGGTACGAACCCTGTCGGGACGACTTGGTACATCCAAACAGTCGCGACGAGGGCTGCTACAAACAGCCCCATGACGAAGACGCGCACTCGCACCAAGCCGTTAACGGCGTCGCGATATTTCTCCGTCGTCCAGTGCAATCCAACGTTAAACCCGTTAAAAACTTTGCCCAACCAACCGCGAGTTTCCTGTCGCGGACGCAGCAGCAACGCCGACATACTGGGGGAGAAACTCAAAGCGTTGAAGGTCGAACACAACACCGTAAAGGCGATCGTCAAGGCGAACTGTTGGTAAATTTTTCCAGTGGTTCCGGGGAAGAACGCCACGGGAATAAAGACCGCCATCAATACCAGAGACGTCGAAACCACTGCCCCAGAGAGTTCTTGCATACAGGCGATCGCCGCCGCTTTCGGCCGCATCCCCGCGTCGATTTTCGCCGAGACCGCTTCGACGACCACGATCGCATCGTCCACCACCAGACCGCTGGCCAGAATACAGCCGAACAGCGTTAAGGTGTTGATGGAAAATCCGAACATCAGCAAAAACGCCATCGCCCCGATTAACGCCACGGGAATCGCCACGGCGGGAATAATCGTCGTGCGCCAGTCTTGCAAAAATACGAACAAAATCGCGATTACCAACGAAATCGCTTGCACCAGCGTCACCAACACCTCTTTCAACGAGGCTTTCACGAAATCGGTGGTGTCGAAAATCAGTTCGGCTGTCAGTCCCGGCGGAAAATTCTCTTCCAACTCCGCCATACGCGCCTTAATTGCCGTTGCTACGTCCATAGCGTTACTACCGGGAAGTTGGTTGACTCCAATTCCCACCCCCGCTTTACCGAACGTACTCACCGAGGCTGCATAGGTTTCTTGTCCGAGTTCGGCCCGTCCCACATCCTTGAGCCGTACCAGCGTCCCGTCGTCGTCTACCTTTAAAACGAGGTTTTCAAACTCCTCGGCACTTTGCAAACGCCCCGGAACCCGTACTGTAAACTCATAGGCTTGGTCTGCCGGGGCCGGTTGCTGTCCGACACCACCGGCTGCTACTTGAATGTTTTGTTCGCGAATGGCACCCGTTACGTCAACCGCAGTCAACCCTCGACTGGCCAGAGCGCTGGGATCGAGCCACAGGCGCATGGCGTATTTTCCCGCTCCGTACAGGGTAACGTCGCCCACTCCCGTAATTCGCTTGATTTCGTCGAGAATAAACAAATCGACGTAGTTGGTCAGGAAGAGTTCGTCGTATTCGTCGTTTTCGGAGAAAAAGCTATAGACGAGAAGAGTACTGCTCGAAGCGGCTTTGACGCGCACTCCCGTTTGTTTGACAGCATCGGGAAGTTGCGGTTCGGCGACGGAGACGTTGTTTTGAACGTTAACTTGAGCGATGTCTTTATCCTGTCCGGGTTGGAACACGACGCTAATGGAACTGCTCCCGTCGTTGCTGCTGTTGGACGTGATGTAGTCCATCCCTTCAACTCCGTTGATTTCCCGTTCGAGAATGGTCGTAACGGTGTTTTCAACGGTGGCTGCATCGGCTCCGGTGTAGTTGGAGTTCACGTTAATGCGAGTTGGTGCCAGTTCGGGCAGTTGTTCGATGGGTAGCAGCGGAATCGCAATCCCCCCCACCAGCAAAATCATCAGGGTGCAAACGGTGGTCAGCACCGGACGCTTAATGAAGTTATCGGCAATGCTGAGAATCACGATCGCGTTCGGGGTGAAAGGACGGGTGGGGAGAGGGGGAGAAGGGGAGAGGAGAAGAGGGGGAGAAGGGGAGAAGAGAAGAGGGGGAGAAGCTGTCAACTGTCTCCACTGGTGACTGGTGACTGGCGACTGGTGACTGTATTTAAGGATCGCTTTGCGAGACGTTGGCGTCGGCTGAGGGAACGATGGGGGTTCCGTCGCGCAGTTTTTGGACGCCGGAGGTGACGATGCGATCGCTGGCTTCTAAGCCGGAGAGGACTTCGTAACTTCCCCCTTGCAAGCTGCCGAGTTCGACGGGTTTCTGTAACGCCACGAGGTTGGCTTCACCCGGCGGTGCGTCGGGATTTTCGCTCACGACGAAGACAAACGGCTGTCCGCCGAGGCGGGTGACGGCGGAAAACGGAACGGTAATACCCGGTTGTTCTTCCCACACGAGGCGCACTCGTATTCGTTCGTCGCCCCGAAAGTCGCCTCGAGCATTGCCGTAGAGGGCTTTGACGAGAACGGTTTGGGTGTTGGAATCGGCTTGGGGCGAGACGAAGGATACTTGACTGTTGCCGATGACTTCGCCGTCGCGATCGAGCAGTTCGACGAGGGTTCCTTGGCGGATTTGAGAGGCGCGGTTGATGGGAACGTCGATGAGAATTTCGAGGGGACGGGTTTCGTTGAGGGTCGTCAGTTGTACCTGGGGTGAGACGAAGTCACCCGTTTTGACGAGAACTTCGCCGACACTGCCGGAAAACGGGGCGAGAACTTGGTAATAGCCCAATTGCACGGCGGCCGCCCGTTCGTTAGCTTGGGCGACTTCCATTTGACGCTGGGCGCTGTCGATGTTGGCGGCTTGAGAGGCGATGACTTCGTCTTGGGCGACCAGTTGGGCTTCGATGGTCGCTCGTTTGCGTTCTAAGTCCCGACGGGCGCTTTCGACAGCAGCATCTTGGGAGACGATGATTTCGTCTTGGGCGGCTAGTTGGGCTTCGGCTTCTTCGCGCGATCGCAGGGCGAGATCGTGTCGCTGTTCGGAGACGACGCCTTGCTGCCACAAGCCATACCAACGCTCTTCTTCTTTTTTGGCGAATTCGAGGCGGGCGACGAGTCGGTTGCGTTCTTCGATCGCCGCTTGGAATTGGGCTTGGGCGGTGGCCAGTCGCGCTTCTTCGGAGTTGAGGTCGAATTCGGCAGCGATTCGGTTGCGTTCGGCGCGTTGGGCTTGCAGTCCGGCTTGGGCGTTGGTGAGGTTAGACTCTGCCGCCCGGACTTCGGCCGAACGGGCTTCTACGACGGCTTGTTGTTGGGAACCGTCGATTTCAAAGAGGGGATCGCCTTGGTTGACGAAGTCGCCGAGTTCGACGTAGACGACTCGTACTTCGCCGTTAATTTGCGGGCGAATTTGCGCCACTTGTTGGGCTTGGATACGAGCGGTGAACTCTGAGGCGTCCCGAACGGCGGTGGAAGACAGGGTTTCGATCGCGACGGGGACGGCGGGAGGTGCGATCGCTTGGGGTTGACGACTGCACGCACTTAAAACCAGTGCGGCGACGGACAGAGAAAGCGATCGACAGACTGTCGTTCGTTTCATCGTTATTTAGATATTTTTTATTGGTTTTGTAATGCTGGATGCAGTAGACACAGGTTCGGGCGAGGTATACGCCACACGCGATGACAAAAACGTGATTGCGCGATCGCAGCAAACAGCTAAGTGTCACGATGAATATAGCATAGGAATTTCTGAGAAAACCTCGGATTAACGTTGCTTTTTTTTAAGCATCTCTGGGTCCGATTTCATCAATATATTTTAAGATTCTCGGTGTTTCAGCTTTTCTCTCATCCACTCCTAATGTTGTTGCAATTTTTTGCATTAAAATATATCAATATGATATATATCAGACCCAAATAAGCCGTCAAAAATTAAAACACCAGAAAAAATCCGATCCCCCATTCCCCGTTCCCTTTTTGTTCCGATTTTCCGTTCCCCGTTCCCTTTTTGTTCCGATTTTGTCAAACAACTGATTTAGGGTTGCTACATTTAAAAGTAATATTTTTTGGTTCTTCGGAGTTTAGGGTGACAGAAAAACTCACTTCACGAGATTTCAAAGGTTTTGACTCTCTAATTCCCGGTTTTTTGTAGTATGTTATACACGTAATACATTTATAGCCTCAAATTCCAGAAATCCTATTTTTTTTAGCTTAAAAAGTAACTTATATTTCAAAAAAATGTATTTTAAAATACTGACAACGAACTCAACAAACCAATTTTCGATCGGTCTCGATGCAGCCAGGGGTGGCGATCGCTACAGTTTCTCTGGCGAGACGTACAGGCTCACTAACCGCGCCAGGTAGACGGCTGGATACATTTGTCCGACGATCGCTTCGAGATTGCTCAAAACCTGTGTGAGATCGCTCGTGGGTGAAATATCGCCGTACCCGAGGGTAGTGAGGGTGGTAAAACTAAAGTAAATCAGATCGGGATCGGGCTGGTTAAACGCCTGCGGGTCGAAATGCTTGGCGATGATATAGAGCAAGCCCCACAACAGCCCGAGCAGGAAGTACACGCAAATTCCCCCCATAATCGTATCCTTCGTGACTTCGCGATCGGTAAACAGTTGGTTGGAGATCAAGCCGATCGCCAAGAGGGTGAACGCGGCGAACACCCCAACGCTACCGAGGGAGAGAGCTGAGGCGCGATCGCCCAAAAACGGCAAGAGTGTCAAAAGTTCCAACGAAAACCCCGTTGAGAGCAGAACCATCAACCGGAAAAAGCGTCGTTGGTGACAGAACGGACGAATACCCGCCGCCAGAGCGATAAAAAAAAGTGCCGATCTCACGATTTGACCGAAGAGCCAATCTGAAAGAAACGGCGAGAGCGAAAACAAGATAACCACCGCTGCAAAGAGGTTTGTATAGTGGCGGTGATGGAGCTTAGTCCAAGCGTGGTTTGGCATAGCGCAGCAGGCGATCGATGGAGAAAAGAATGTTAGATCGCCACCCGATCGATACTACAATGTCGCAGCGATCGCCTTTTGGCACGACTGCAACTGAAACATCACTGCAAACAGACAAATCCTATGCGTCAAATCGTTCGTACCGAAAACGCCCCCGCTCCCGTCGGACCTTACAACCAAGCCGTCCTCGCCACGGGACAAATGCTGTTCGTCGCCGGACAAATTCCCCTGACCCCCGACGGCGAACTCGTCGCCTCCGGGGACATCGCCGGACAAACCGAACAGGTGTTCGCCAACCTCGACGCAATCCTCAAAGCAGCGGGGGCGAGTTTTTCCGATGTCGTCAAAACTACCGTATTTCTCGACGACATGAACGACTTCGCCGCCATGAACGCCGTTTACGCCAAATATTTCGACGAAACCAACGCTCCGGCGAGGGCGGCGGTGGAAGTGTCGCGACTTCCCAAAGATGTTCTGGTGGAAATCGAATGTATCGCGATGATCTCGACTTGATATCGAGTTCGATCGCTATTCCGTCTCAAACGGCGTACACTCGCCCCCCAACGCATTGGCGATCGAACAGGTATTCGACACCATCATCTTGATGTACGAGTCGCCTTCGCTTCCGACTGCACCGATGGAATCCGAGTAAAGTTCCGGTTCGGCGAGGGCGACACCTGCTTCTTCCGCCACTGTCGAAATCAACTGGGGGTTAATGGTCGTTTCGGCAAAAATGGCGGGAACTTCCGTTTCTTTCACGTTTTCTACCAATTGCTGCACTGTTTGGGCGCTGGGCTGTTCCTCCGTACTGATTCCGATGAGGGTTCCCACAACGTCTAAGCCGTAAGCACTGGCGTAATACTGGAACGCATCGTGCGTGGTAATCAGCTTGCGTTGGTTTTCGGGAATCGTAGCGATTTGACGTTCGATCCAAAGATCGAGTCGTTGCAGTTCTTCGGTGAGCGCGGTGGCGTTTTCCGTGTAGGTGTCGGCGTTTTCGGGATCTCGTTCGACCAGAACCGCTCGAATTTCCTCCACCATCACCACGACGTTCTCTACATCCCCCCAAACGTGGGGATCGGGTTCGGTTTGTCCCCGATACTCGAAATCGAGCGGTTTCACCACTTCTCCGACGGGGACTTTTTCGGCACCCGTTCCCACGCCTTCGATGAGTTTGATTAAGCCGGGTTCGAGATTGTAGCCGTTATAAAAAATGACATCGGCGTTTTCGAGGGCGATGCTGTCTTGGGGGACGGGTTCGTACACGTGGGGATCGGCTCCGGGATCGAGAATTCCCTGATGCTCGATCGCCTCGCCACCGACGCGATCGACCCAGTCGGTAATAATCGTACTGGTGGAGACCACATCGAGGCGATCGCCATCTGTGGGAGAAACGGAGCGATCGCCGCATCCGGTCAACACTGACAGAGTTGCCAGTACCGCCACACCGAGCTTTTGGGAAACATTGAGGGACATTCTCATGTTGCTGTCACAGCTTTTATCATTTTTCTTTCATAAATATCTCATATTTGTTTCATTTTTGCGGTAAACTGGCAACAGCGCCGTTTGAAACTGCAACCATGCAACACCTACATCTCTATCCCAGCAACGCTTGGAGCGATCGTCTCGAAACCGCCGTCACGACAGACCTCGCCCCCATCAACGTCGATCGCTTGAGCGTGTCGTACCGAGATGTCGAAGCGTTGCGAAACGTCAGCTTGAAGCTACAACCGGGAAAACTCATCGGCGTCATCGGTCCCAACGGTGCGGGAAAAAGCACCTTTATGAAAGCCATGTTGGGTTTGATTCCCTCTGCAATGGGGACGGTACGTCACGGAAACCAACCCCTGACAGAGCATTTAGAACGAGTGGCTTACGTTCCACAGCGATCGACGATCGATTGGACGTTTCCCGCCACCGTCTGGGATGTGGTGATGATGGGACGCATTCGGAAAACGGGGTGGTTTCGTCGGTACTCCGCCGTCAGTCGCCGCATCGCCTCGGATTCGTTGGAACGGGTGGGGATGTCGGCGTTTGCGAAACGACGCATCGGCGATTTGTCTGGAGGACAGCAGCAACGGGTCTTTTTAGCGCGATCGCTGGCGCAAGAAGCGAGCGTGTTTTGTTTTGACGAACCCTTTACTGGGGTCGATCGCAAAACGGAAACGATTCTCTTTCAAATTTTCCGCGAACTGGCCGACGCCGGAAATATCGTGTTAGTCGTCAACCACGATCTCGGGGAATCCATTACCCATTTCGATGAATTAATTCTCCTCAATCGCGACTTAATTGCCGTAGGCGATCGCACCTCTGTCATGACTCCCGAAAATATGTATCGTGCCTATGGCGGACAAGTGCAGTTCTTTTCAGAAGCCGCTTGAGAAATTACAATCACACGAATACAGTAGTGACATGGTAAGCCGAGGAGAAACAACGATCGAAGAAATAGAGCGATCGTCGATCTAATTTTTCGGCATAAAGATGCCAAAAAATTGAAAAAATTGGGTTCATCACACTTTTGTAAAAATATGAGTCTGGGGTAGGTTGGATTGAGTGAAGCATAAACCCAACAGTAGCTAAATCGAGGACTCAAACACTGGTTTTACCCAGTCAGACAAGTCCCTCTCTATCCCCCCAACCCCCCTTCCCAAGAGGGGCTAAGGGGGGATGTGGTGAAGACTTCTTGAAACCTAGCTTATCGAAAAAGGATGGAGTATCAAGCTTGCATCTAATAAAGTTACATTTTTGAGATGCACTCAAAAAAAATCGTTTTTTTAACAAGGTTAAATTCTTACTAAAAAACTAAAAATTTCGTGTTTTTTGTGATTTTAGAAAATCGAAATATCTATCTTTGTTCGCATCATGGATGTCTTAATCGAACCGTTGCAATACGCTTTTATGCAACGCTCCCTCGTCATTGCTATTTTAGTCGGTTTAGTCTGTGCGCTAGTGGGAAGCTATCTCATGGTACAGCGCCTCGCGTTGTTAGGCGACGCCATCAGTCATTCGGTATTACCGGGATTGGCGATCGCATTTTTACTCGGATTTAACATTTTTGTCGGTGCGTTTATCGCCGGAATTTTAAGTACCGTTATTATCACCTGGATACGCACACGATCGCCCATTAAAGAAGATGCTGCGATGGGAATTGTCTTTTCAGCCTTTTTTGCTCTCGGAATCACCTTAATTACTATCATTCAAAAAGACAATAAAATCGATCTCAACCACTTTTTATTCGGCAATATTTTAGGCGTCACGGTTGCTGACGTTCGAGATACCGCGATAATCGCGATCGTGGTGGTTCTCAGCGTCATTCTGCTGTATAAAGAACTGCTGTTTTACAGTTTCGATCCCTCCGGTGCGAGAGCCGCCGGATTACCCGTCGATTTTCTCAATTTCGGCTTGATGGTACTCATTGCCTTAACTGTGGTTGCGAGTTTAAAAGCCGTCGGCGTAATTTTGGTGTTATCTTTGTTGATTACGCCGGGAGCAACTGCCTATTTACTGGTTCCGAGACTTCATCAAGTGATGATGTTAGGAGCGGGAATTAGTATCTTTTCCAGCATCAGCGGGATGTACTTAAGTTATTACTATAACTTGCCTTCTGGTCCTGCCATCGTGTTAGTGGTATCGGGTTTGTTTACCTTGGCAATATTATTAAGTCCCTCGCAAGGAGTTTTAACCCACCGTCGGCGAAAAAAACCAGAAATCCGGTAGAGTGCATCGCAGCCTAAAGCCAGGGTGTATTTTAACGATCGCTCGTGCGATCGCACCGACTGCGAAGACGGTCGAGATAAAGTTGACTGGGGATATCGTCCGGTGCGATCGCCAGACAAACTTCAAAGTGTTGCTGCGCCGAGTCCCAATTCTGACACCAATAGTCGGCGAATCCCCTTTCAAACTCATCGCGCAACGATTCCTGTCGATCGGTTAAATTACCCGCCACCTCCAACAGTTCGTAGATCGTCGTCGTTTCCGAAGTCCCCGGTAAAACCACCCGATCGAGTGCGCGGGTTTCAATGGCATCCCCGGCGGCGTCGCGAGTTGCGGCCGCGATCGCGATCGTCGTACCGTAACGCTTGTTCGCCCCTTCCAAATATTCAGCGACTCGCACCGCCGAACCTAAGACAGTATAAGACTTCAACTGTTTCGAGCCGATATTCCCAGCCACCACTTCCCCCGTCGCCAGCCCGATCCGAACGCGAATTTCGGGCAATCCCTTGCGAATTCCCATAATCTCGGGGAGTAACCGTCGCAATTTGACCAGTTGGGACAGTTGCTCGAGGGCAGCAAAACAGGCAAGTTGGGCGTGTTCGGTTTCACTGGTAAAAGGCGGTCCCCAAAACGCCTCGACGGCATCCCCAATAAATTTATCGATAACGCCATTGCGAGCTAGAATCGGTTCTGAGGCCAAGGTGAGATATTCGTTAATCAGCGCGACCAAACCCGTCGGAGTCAGTAATTCGCTCATGGCGCTAAAGCCCGCGATGTCTGAGAAAAAAACCGTCATTTCTGCACGTTCGGGGGCGATTTCCCGTCCCGAACTCGACAGCAAACGCTCTACGATGCGCGGATCGACGTACTGACCGAAGGTGGCTTTGAGCCGTTCTTTAGACTGGATTTCGGCGACCATCGCGTTGAACGACGCCGAGAGCTGCCCCACTTCGTCGCGAGAGGCGACTGGAACCTCCACTTGAAGGTTGCCCCCCTCGACTTCTTTCGTGACGACCACCAACCGACGGATCGGACGGACTAATCCCAGAGTAATGGCAGAGGCCAATCCCAGACCGAGAGCTGTGGCGATCGCGGCTAGAACCCAACTCACGCGTAAGGCTTCCCGTTCGTAACGTTCGGCCTTACGCGCTGCGGCTTCTGTAAAGGCTCCTAACTCGAATAAAATTCCCCGAACGCGCCGATCGAAGTTCTCTTCAAACTGTTCGAGTTGGCGATCGAGAATTGCTGCGGCTTCGAGGTCTCCAGTTTGTAAAAGGTCGAAGGTTTCGAGACTGCGATCGTGAAAGTTTTGACGATCGGCGTCGAGCACTTCGAGTAGGGGTTGGATGCGAACGATTTCGAGAACGTCTTCGAGTCGAGATGTGTCGGCCACGGCTTCTTCGGCTAGGGCGATCGCTGCGTCGAGTTTTCGATCGACCTGCCGACCCCGTGCTTCAAACTGTGCCAGTTCTGCGTCGATCGCGCGGCGATCGATCGGTTCGGTTTCCAACAGCCGTACAGTACGCTCGAAATGGATTTCTTGTTCTAAAACGTCAATATTAATTTGAGCGACGTCTTCAGTGAGTCGAGTAAGATACTCGGCAAGATTGACGAGTTGGCGGTTGACGAGGGCGATATTGCGGTAGTTGATATAGGCAACGCCGAGTAGGAGTGCCAACATACTGCCCGCCACCCCGAAAATTTTAACGCCGATGGGAATTGTAAAACGCTTCATAGCAACGTTCGTGGAGGATTGTTGTTGGAATCATTTGCTCGTTAGCTGCCACACGCCATCCCAATTTTCGGGTAAGGGGCGATCGCGTAGTGTCTCGATGCGGTTGAGGTAGAGTAAGGCGGGAGGATCGGGGCGATCGCCCATCGAGCAAGCCGAAAAATGCTTCTGTGCTGTATCCCACTGACGGTGTCGGTACGCAGCGAGACCGCGAGCAAACTCGTCTTGTCTTTGGCGGGTTTCGTCGTCGAGTTCGTCTTGCCAGCCGAGCAGTTCGTAAACTCGCACGGGTTCTTCTTTCCCGACGACTTTAATCCAGTCGAGTTCGCGCGTGGCATAGCGATCGCCCAACAGCATTTCCGTGCTGTCGTCTAGGGCGATCTCCACGCCGTATTGTTTGCTGACGCCTTTGAGCCGTGCGGCGATGTTAACCGTATCGCCCATTACCGTGTAAGATTTCTTGGCCGTTGCCGATCCCATATTTCCCACCACCAGCGATCCCGACGCAATACCGACCCGCAGGTGAAGGTCGGAAAGCGGGGTGTCGTCGGGAAGGTGCGATCGCAGCAGTCGTTCGATCTGTGGGAGTTGCTTGCGTTGTGCCAAAGCCGCGTTGCAGGCGAGCCGAGCGCGATCGCTGGTATCGCAAAAGGGCGGACTCCAAAATCCCATCACCGTAGTATGGATAAACTTATCGATAACGCCCGACTGCTGGCCGATCGGCTGTGACATGAGGGTCAGATACTGGTCGATCGTCGCCACCAGTGCATCGGGCGATCGCGTTTCGTTAATCTCGCTAAACCCCTCTACGTCGGCAAACGACACGGTGACGATTTGGCAATCGCCCGTTGTTTTCGGGTCTTCAGCGCTCGCGAGAAGTTGCTCGATCGCTCGGGAATCGACGTACCGACCGAAAGTTTCTTCGAGTTCGAGTTTCGATTGCAGCTCTCCAACCATACGATCGAACGCGTCGGCCAAGATCGCCACTTCGTCTCGGCTCGACACCGTCGCTCGAACGTTAAAATCTCCGTGCTGGATCGCTCGCATCTGTCGGATGAGCTGTCGGATCGGGTGGACTAATCCTAGCGTGACCAGCCACGCTCCCATTCCCCCCAACAGTGTTGCGAGAAGGGCGATCGTCAAGCTGAGTTGTTGTACGGTTTCTTGGTGTTGTTGGGCCGATCGCGCACTGGCGACGGTGAAGGATTCCATTTCGAGCAGGATTGCTTCGAGACTGCGATCGAGGTTGGCTTCGTCTTCGACCAGATCCTGTTGCAATTGCTGTGCTTCGGTCAACGCGCCGTCTTGGAGTAACGAGAGAACTCGAACCGCGCGATCGTGAAAATTGCGATATTCTCGTCCGGCCGCCTCCAGCATCGAGACAACGGTTGTCAGTTCTTGTCGCTCGTTGTGAGCGTTCGCGAGGGCGATCGTCCGTTCTGCTCGGGTTGCTGCGCCGGATAACGCCTCTTCGATCTCTAACGTGCGTCGATCGAACTCGGCGATTTCTTCTGCAATCTGCGCGCGATCGATCGGTTCTCGGGTGTAGTGCTTGAAGATACGTTCGAGTAACACTTCTTGTTCGAGGGCGCGAACGTCCAATCGCGCGACTGCATCGGTGATGGGAATCGTGTACTCTACTAACGAGTCAATTTCTTCGTTCACCCGCCGCAACCGCTCCGACGACACATACACGACCACCAGCAACAACCCCAGCATACTGGCAGCAATGCTAAATATTTTGATACCGATAGGCATCTGCCGCTTTATCGAAAAAGGCACGACAGCAAATCCTTTAAGTGCGCTTCCATGCCAGCGTAGCCCGAGGTATCCCGTAACAGCATCAAAATGGGGGGTAAACACAGAGAAGTTAGGGCTTCTTTCCCAATGTTCCAACTTGAGTCGAGTCGCTTCGCTCGACAGCGGACGGGTACAGAATCGTCGATCGCCGCGTTCTCGACGGCTGGAGGTCGAGATTTGATGTGCGAACTATATTGAAGAAGTCTCGCTGTTGTAGGCTGAGTTGGCGATCGATATTGTAAAGACTCGAAAGTTGTAGAATGCTCTCTCGCGCCGAGCGATCGTGATTTCGAGATTTCAGACTATCTTTGTTGTGTTCGGCGGAGCGATCGGATAGTGCCACCACGCTCGATTTTAGGGTGCATCTAAAAAATGTAAATTTATCAGATCGGAGTCTCTGCACTGAATTGAGCTGTTGTTGGGTTTCGCGATCGCTCCACCCATAGACTGAGCGAAGAAGTCCAACCTACCTCAAACTCATATTTTTACAAAAGTGAGATGTATAGCAGTATGACTTTGTTTGCGGATTGTTTTCAATATGAATCATTGCAGTATGGGGTTTTCAGCCGATCTGTTTCCGCAAACCATTTAGGATTGCTATATCCTGATTTTAACAAATTGAATCTCGTCGTTTTTCGAGCAAAAACTTTTTTGGCTGTCGAACGAAATTTACATTTATTATTAAGATCGTGAACCATCTCTTTCAAAAACTAAAAACTGCTATCTCGTGGGTCGTAACGATAGCGATTGTATTGATAGTTTGGAGTTTTATAGAGCCTCGCATCCTCGTTACAGACACTGAAATTGCTAAAATCCCCAATCTTCCGACTGCTTGGCAAAACCAGCAAGTCGGCCAGATTTCGGACTTTCAAATTGGACTGTGGGGAGACAATCGCGGTACGGCTCGTCGCAGTGTCGCTCGCTTAGTGGAAGCTCGACCTGCTGTCGTCTTAATTACGGGCGATTTTATTTACCATCCCGGTTCTAATCTTCAGGAAGACATTGAAACGGCTGTCGCGATCGTTCGTCCCCTAGTCGAAGCGGAAATCCCCACTTATGCTGTATTGGGAAATCACGACTATCGGATGAAAAGTCAGTCTGCTTCTCCCGACGTTGAAAGTGCCGATCGTTTAAAAACTGCACTCAATTCTATAGGAGTTGAAGTGTTAGAAAACGAAGTGGTTCACCTGAAACTTCACGATCGCAACGAATCGTTAAAATCAGAGTATTTAAGCCTAGTTGGAATAGGATCGTTATGGGCAAATCGAGATAAAGTTCGGCAAGCTTTAAGGGATTTACCCACGAGCGAACCCAGAATTGTAATGATGCACAATCCAGATTCGTTCGAGAAGTTCCCGGCAGAGTCAGCTCCATTTGCTGTCGCCGGACACACCCATGGAGGACAGGTGAGAGTCCCCGGAACGCCACATTTATCTTGGTTGAAATTGGCACGACAAGATAAAGTTCATGCGGATGGTTGGGCGAAGGATTACGGTCGATCCGAAAATCATCTTTATGTTAACTCTGGCATTGGTATGAGTATTGTGCCAATACGCTTATTTTGTCCGCCAAAATTAACCTTATTCACTCTTAAAAAGTCTTAGATTTTCTATTTAATGTAGGACTGACGCAGTTCAACCGAAACTATAGCAACCCTAAATCAGTTATGTAACAAAATTGGAACAAACAGGGAATCGGGAATCGGGAATCGGGAACAGGGAATCAGATTTTTTCTGATGTTTTAATTTTTGGCGACTCATTTGGGACTACTTGGCACTAAATGGAAAAGTCGGTGGGCATTGCCCACCCTACCAATGGTTAGATACATAACTCCTGACAGGAAGAAAAAATAGATGAGTTTTGATTATTTATTTTTTTGTTATTGAATCCAAAATAACGATCGAAGGGTTTGTTTTTTATAAGTTGGTAAATTCAAAAAAATATCTCGTAGGTTCGTTTGTTTTACCGTTCCTACGAGATATTTCAGAAGCTTTTAACTTTAAAAAATCCAGTGCTATCTCGGAGTTTTATCGAGAGTTCGGGGCTGAGATGCGAGACGCTATCGATAAAACTTCATCCGCGAGGTTACGTAGTTTTGGATACGGTGCGAGTCCCACCAAATTTTCAACGAGTTCGCCATTATAAAAGACCATCAGAGAGGGAATGCTCCGAACCTGTAATTGCGAGACGATCTCAGGGCGATCGTCAGTGTCGAGTTTGACGACACGCACTCGTCCTGAGTAGTCCCGGGCCAATCGATCGATATACGGCTCGAACGCCAGACAGGGACCGCACCACTGCGCCGTGCAGTAAACTAAAAGCGGGCGATCGCTGCTTAAAAGACAGTCGAGATCGCCCTCCTCGAGATACGGCACGTTCGTCGGAACCACAGACAGCGAAGGAGTCGTAGAAAGAGTTTGCGCTAACATACGTTTACTAAAGTCGTTCGATTGACGAGAACTATGACAGTTGATAAAGGCGAAATTTGGCAACGATTAGAACGCGGTCGTCGAGCCAAAGCTGCACGGGGCGGATACGCTGGGTACGGCTCGCCGCCTTTCGGACAGAAAACTGAAAACGGCGAACTCGTCGCAGACCCCATCGAACAGGAAACGATCGATGCTATCCGACGCCACCATAAATCGGGAAAGTCACTTCAGCAAATCGCCGGTTGGCTCAATGAAAACGGCTATCAAACGAAACGCGGCCAGCAATGGCGGCGTATTTCTGTCAAGCGCGTTCTCGATCGCCTTTACGGTCGTATGCCGAGACTGTCGAGCGACTTTCGGGTTCGTCCGCCCCAGTCTTTGACTTGATTGCTGTGTCTCGAACGGCGATCGATTTCCTAAAGAACGTCCTCAAAACGAGCGCTCTCTAGGACAATACAACCCCGATTATGACTTGAGTTAAAACTTTGTTGCCTATAACATCTCTTTACTCTATACCAAAAAGTTGCGAAAGTAAAGAGTATTAAGGTTTTCTACGGTTTTGGTGTAACATCCCTCGGAATCGATACAATTGCATCGAGATCCCGTTGTGAACGCCAAGTTGCCTCTGCCGGACAATGCCGTTTGAAGAACCGTCTACTAGCATCCCCACCTTGGAAGAGGCTATCGATCGCTTCCCCCTCGTCGTACCGCCAAACGCTGCCGTTCTCGATGTCATTGCGTCGATGAGCTGTATTAGAGAAGATCGCTGTACGTTCGCCCCTCATACGACCTCCCCATCCGTTTGTGTCACCCAGCGTCAAAGTTGCGCTCTAGTGGCCGATGCCGATCGCCGCATCCTCGGCATTTTTACCGAACGAGACCTAGTCCGGCTGACGGCTATAGGCATACCCCTCTCAGGTCAAACTATCGCCGATGTGATGACCTGTCCCGTCGTGACGTTATCCGAAACCGACTTACAAGATATTTTTGCTGCGTTATTTCTCTTTCGCCGTTACCGCATCCGACATTTGGCGATCGTCGACGATCGCGATCGCTGGGTCGGTATCGTCACCCCCAACAGCATTCGCCGTGTTATCCGGCCGAGTAACTTACTCAAGTTGCGGCGAGTCTCAGAAGTAATGACCTCTCCCGTCGTGTGTGCGCCCTCGGACGTACCGCTCGTCAAGGTCGCGCACCTGATGGCTAACGCCCGAGTTAGCTGTGTCGTCCTCACGACGGAGGATATCGACGATCGCCACCTTCCCATCGGTATCGTCACCGAACGAGACATCGTGCAGTTCCAGTCCTTAGAACTCGACGTTAACACGCTAGATGCCGCAACGGTGATGAGTTCGCCCTTATTTCTCCTCAAACCCGAGGATTCTCTGTGGACGGCTCATCAAGAAATGCAGAAACGACACGTTCGGCGGATGGTCGTCTCGTGGGACTGGGGATATCAGCTCGGTATCGTGACGCAAACCAGCTTGTTACGAATTTTCGACCCACTGGAAATGTACGGCGTCGTCGAAACGCTCCAGCGTACTGTCCGCGAACTGACCGCCCAGAGAGTGGTCGGTCTGACGACATCGGTTCTACCGCGATCGCAAGTCGCCCCCGATCGCGCACACGCTGCATTACTGACGGTGCGAGCCTGTTTGGAACAGTTGGCCGGATATCCCGAACTGCAACCCTACCAGTGTCATGCGTCCCTCGATCGCGCCCTGTCGGAATTACAAATTCTCGAACGAGAACTCGGCTGTGTCTCAGAGTTTCCCGATTTTCCGTCAGAGCGATCGATTTGAGAGGTACAGAGATCCCTCGCGATCGCTATGGAGATGAGGTTGAAGCGATCGTCGGAGTGGCGGTCGAAATCAGGTGCGATACCACTTCCACGAAATCGGGTGTCGTACCGATAGGAGAGGCAAACGACAGTCGAATCTCGGGAAACCGATCGCGCCAGTGTTGGAGGCGATCGGCGATCGCGTCCGTCAACCCTCCCGAAAATAGGAAATACGGAAAAACACCGATCGACCGTACCCCCGTTTCTAACAGGTCTGACATCTGCGCGTCCAGGTCGGGAGAAACAGACCAATAGGCAGGACTCACGGGCATTTCGAGACGTTGCTGCAACTGATGCGCCATGCGATCGACCGCATCGTTTCCACCCGGTCTGCGGCTTCCGTGAGATACGACCACCCAAGCCTCGATCGCTTCGACGGCGGCCATGGGACGGTGTAACACTGACAGCATCTCGGGACGATCGCCGATATGGGGTAAGACTCGAATCGACCAAGTGTCCCGAAGCTGACGACGTACCGAGTCCACTTCTTCGGGAATGTCTTCCTTGACGTGAACGCCACGGAGGAGAAACAGCGGTACGAGGTACAGAACGCCGCTAGAGTGGGGGGAGCGATCGAGAATCTCGAGCAGTTGTCGGTGAAGCGGTTGGGGGTGACATTCTAAAACGGCTGTTTCTATGGTCGCCGCTGGTATCTTGGCAGACAACAACGTTGCCAGTCGCCTCATTTCCTCACCGGGACGGCGATCGTGGCTGCCGTGAGAAACCAGTACATAGGTATCGGACAAACTCATGGATTTAGATAGGTTCGGCTCTGGGGGGATGATAGCGCGATCGCGCTAACAGTGCGTCACACCGCATAGTTTGTCTTCAAAAAAAGACCGCGCCAGGGACAATTTCCTGACGCGAAGGCTCTTATTCGCAAGTGAAGGGGTTTGTGGCTTCGCTGCATCCTTCAATGCTGGGGGGTTTAGCTCATCGCTGCATTACTGCGATCGTAAGAAATCGCATTATTGTACGCGGGTTTTCCTTGAATGTGCGTCCAATGTTCGGCCGTTTCACCGGGCATTCCCACTTCAGCCGCCGCGCGACTCAGCAGCGATTGCTGGCGGTTGCGGATGTTTTGGTGATGGCGGCTCATTAAAGCACGGCTGCGATCGGTAAGAGACATCTTATCGTCCTCCAGAGAAATCGGGGTTTGTCTATCAGTTTTTGCCTTGCACTAACTAATATATCGTATTTCTGTATAATTTTTTACAGTTTATTAATTCTTAACATAAAATTTAGAATCTTGCTCGGCGAGTCGCAGTGAAGACAATCACCTTTTACAGTGAGCAGTGTTTCAGTCACCAGTCACCAGTAAAGACAGCGAACAGTCGTAGGGTGCGTGACCTAAAGACAAGAAAAATATCCAATCTTACCGGCCAACTCGTCACGCACCGACTCCATAGGGTATTCCTTGTCTCCTCC